>JAENWO010000130.1 GCA_016649925.1 Actinomycetales bacterium | reverse complement strand
TGAGATGAAACGCCAGCACTCGCGTGCCGGGGTTACAGGTTCGTCGCGATGACCCAGCGGTCCAGCACCGCCGCGGCAGCGCCGTCGTCGATCGCACGCTCGGCGATCGCGATCCCGGCGGCCATCCGGGAGACGAGGTCCCCCGTCGCTGTGCCCGGCAGCGTGCCGTCGGCGACGAGACCGGCGGCCGCGTTGAGCACGACGGCGTCCCGGATGGCGCCGGTCCGACCGGCGAGGAGCTCGCGCGCCACGGAGGCGTTGTGCCGGGGATCGGCGCCCCGCAGGTCGGCTAGCGCGGCGCGCGGCATGCCGAACGACGCCGTGGCGTCGAGGACGTGGCGGACGACGACTCCCCCGGTGGCCGGTGTGACCTCCCAGATCTGAGCGGGCGCCGTCGTCGCGAGCTCGTCGAGCCCGTCCTCGCTGCGGAACACGAGCGTGCTCTTGCCCCGTTCGGCGAACACGCCCGCCACCAGCGGCGCCATCATCTCGTTGCCGACACCGATTGCGCCGGCGTGCGGCCGTGCGGGGTTCGTCAGGGGTCCCAGCACGTTGAACGCCGTGGCGATGCCGAGCTCGCGGCGGGCGATCGCCGCGTGCCGCATCGCCGGGTGGAACAGCTGGGCGAAGAGGAACGTGATGTTGACCTCGCCGGCGATCGCGGCCGAGCGCTCGGGGGTGAGGTCGAGCCGGACGCCCAAGGCCTCCAGCACGTCGGCCGAACCGCTCGCGGACGACGCCGCGCGGTTGCCGTGCTTGACGACGCGGATGCCCGCGCCGGCGACGACGATGGATGCCACCGTGGAGATGTTCACGCTGTGGTGGCGGTCCCCACCCGTACCGACGATGTCGACGGCGTCACCGGGAACATTGATGGGCACCGCATGGTCGAGCATGGAGTCGGCGAGCCCGCGCAGCTCGGGTACGGTCTCACCCTTCGCGCGCAGGGCGACGAGGAAGCCGGCGAGCACGGTGGGGCTGGTGTTGCCCGACATCACCTGGTCCATGGCCCAGGCCGTGTCGTCCGCGCTCAGGTCGCTGCCACCGATGAGGCGGGTGATCAGGTCGGGCCAGGTGACCGGCTCCGGGGCGGTCGAGTCCTCAGCCATCACCGGGGCTCAGCGCGCGGCTCGTGCGCGCAGCACGGCAGCGACTGACTCCTGCAGCTCGAACGGGTCCAGCGGGTAGGACACCACAGACTCCGCCTCGGACCAGGCCGCGAGCCAGGCATCTTGCGGGCGGGCGATCAGCAGCATGATCGGCGGGCACTTGTAGACCTCGCTCTTCAGGGTCCGGCACAGGCCCATACCGCCGAACTTCGTCGTCTCGCCGTCGAGCATGACGAGATCGTAGTGACGGTTGTGCACGTAGTCGAGCACAGCGGCAGCCGTGGCCGCCTCCGTCCACTCGATCAGCGGGGTGTCAGCGGAAGCTCGGCGGCCGACCCCGACGCGGACGTCGTCACGCGTCGTGTAGTCGTCGCTGTAGAGCAGGACCGAGACGGTCTCCTGCGTCTTGAGGGCGGGAACACTCTCGTGGTGCGCAGCCGTCATGGTCATCCTCCGGGTCGAACAGCGAGGCGGTCCACTCACCGCCCAGATCCAAGCCTCATGCTAGTGGCACCTCAGAGAGGCCGAGGGCCGCGAGGGACGTGACGGAAGGCGTGTGTTCGTCAGGACATGGCGACGCCCGAGCGACTTCGGTGTGGAATTTCAGCATCAATCGGCCGAAACCGCGGAAGAGGACGTGTGTGGGTGCCCACGGTCGGGCGAAACCGGCCATAATGACATCGTGTCGTCTGCAACCGTTGCCCTGCGCACCCCACAATTGACCGTGAACCGGCCGAGCCTCACCTCGGTCGGGACGATCGTCTGGCTCTCCAGCGAACTGATGTTCTTCGCGGGTCTTTTCGCGATGTACTTCACGCACCGCTCCGTCGCCGGGCCCGACGTCTGGGCGGAGGGTGCCGGCCAGCTCAACCTGTCGTTCTCGTTCGCGAACACCGCCGTCCTGGTGCTCAGCTCCGTGACGTGCCAGATGGGTGTCTTCGCCGCGGAGCGCTTCCAGCCCCGTCGCAGCGGCTCCCTGCTGAACGTTCCCGGCTGGGGCATGAACGAGTGGTTCATCCTCACCTACATGATGGGCTCGGTCTTCGTCGCCGGGCAGATCTTCGAATACTCCGAGCTGGTCCATAGCGGCCTGACCATCTCCAACTCGACCTACGGCTCGGTCTTCTACCTGGCCACCGGCTTCCACGGTCTGCACGTCCTCGGCGGCCTGCTCGCATTCCTGTTGGTGCTCGCGCGCTCGTTCTCGGCCCACCGGTTCGGTCACCATGAGGCCACCACGGCGATCGTCGTGTCCTACTACTGGCACTTCGTCGACGCCGTCTGGATCGCCCTCTTCGGAGTGATCTACCTCATCAGATAGCCACGCCAGGACCCCTGCCCGCTCCCCCGACCTGACAAGAGGAACCCAGAAGTGAAGGCACTAGCGGCCAGCAGAAGGCATCGGTTCGCACCGGTCATCCTCATGGCGCTGGCGCTGCTGTTCACCGGCGCCATCTACGCCGCTCTCGCCCCGAACGCGGCCCAGGCAGACACCGCCAGCGCGACCGACATCGCCGAGGGCGAGCGGTTGTTCATCACGAACTGCTCCACCTGCCACGGCATGAGCGCGCAGGGCACCGCCGACGGTCCGGCCCTGATCGGGGTCGGCGCGGCCGCCGTGCACTTCCAGGTGGTGACGGGTCGGATGCCGATGGCGGCCAATGCACCGCAGGCCGAGGCAAAGCCCCCGCAGCTGACCGGTGAGCAGGCTCAGCAGATCGCTGCCTATATCGCTTCGCTCGGCGCGGGTCCCTCGATCCCCAGCGACCAGCAGGTCGACCCAACTCTCGGCGATGCCGCCAACGGTATGCAGGTCTTCCGCACCAACTGCGCGATGTGCCACAACGCCGTCGGCGCCGGTGGCGCGCTCTCGGAGGGCAAGTATGCCCCGGCCCTGGACGGCGCCACCGCCACCGTGATCTACGAGGCGATGCTCACCGGCCCCCAGTCGATGCCCGTCTTCAACGACGCCACGCTGACCCCGGACGAGAAGCGAGATGTCATCGCCTACCTCATGGAGCAGCGTCAACCCAACCCCGGTGGTCTCGACCTGGGCAGCTTCGGCTCGGTGTCCGAGGGCATCTGGGTGTTCGTCGTCGGTATCGGCCTCCTCATCGGGGCCGCGGTGTGGATCGGAGCACGTTCCTCGTGAGCATCGAGCATCGGGAGCACGTCGGAGAGGTCACGACCACTCCGGAGCGGTTCGAGAACCCGGGCATCTCCCCCCACCGTCCCCGTCTTTCCGACGAGGACCCGCGCGCAGCGAAGCGGGCCGAGCGCCAGACGATCCTGATCTTCACGCTGTCGATCCTGGCCACCGTCGGTGGCATCGTCGGGTACTTCGCGTTCCCGATCCAGGCGCCGTCCCTCGGCAACGTCCGGATGTCCACGCTCACGCTCGGTCTGGGACTGGGCATCGGCATGCTCGGCATCGGCGTCGCCGCGGTCCACTGGGCGAAGTCCCTGATGTCCGACGTCGAACGGGTCGAGGAGCGGCACGTCCAGCGCAGCGACGACGCCACCCGAGCCGCCGCCGTCGAGATCCTGAGCACGGGTGCGGCCGAGTCCAACATCGCTCGGCGGCCGCTCCTCAAGGGCGCACTGGGTACCGCGCTCGCCCTCGCCCCGCTCAGCTTCCTGGTCCCGCTCATCGGCAACCTCGGTGCCGACTGGAACGTCAGCAAGTTCCGGCACACCGCGTGGGCGCCGGTCAACGGCAAGCTTCGTCGGCTCGCCACGGACCCCTCCGACCGCCCGATCAAGCCGTCCGACGTGACGATCGGCTCCGTCGTCCACGTCATGCCCCAAGGTTTGCCCGACGAGCCGGGCTACCTGGAGGAGAAGGCCAAGGCCGTCGTCCTCCTCATCCGGCTCGACCCCCGCGACCTGAACGAACCCGAGGACCGCAAGGACTGGTCGTATGAGGGGATCGTCGCCTACTCCAAGATCTGCACCCACGTGGGCTGCCCCGTGGCCCTGTACGAGCGGCAGACGCACCACCTGCTGTGCCCCTGCCACCAGTCGACGTTCGACGTCGCCAACCAGGCCAAGGTGGTCTTCGGACCGGCGAAGCGGGCCCTGCCCCAGCTGCCGATCGCCTTAGACGAGGAGGGCTACCTCGTCGCCCAGAGCGACTTCCTCGAGCCGGTCGGTCCGAGTTTCTGGGAGCGTGAACGATGAGCGCGGAGACGAGCTTCAGCAAGGCGCCGCCGGCGGCAGCCGTCGCAGCCGCCGACTTCCTCGACACCCGGCTGGGTGTCGCCAAAGCGGTCAAGGGCCTCGCCCGCAAGCTCTTCCCCGACCACTGGTCCTTCCTGCTGGGCGAGATCGCGCTGTACAGCTTCATCGTGATACTCATCTCCGGCACGTTCCTGACCATGTTCTTCGTGCCGAGCGTCGCCGAGGTGCGCTACCCCATGGACGCGCTCCCCGTGACGATGCGCGGGCAGCAGATGTCCGAGGCGTTCGCGTCCACGCTGAACATGTCCTTCCACGTGCGCGGCGGCCTGCTGATGCGGCAGATCCACCACTGGGCCGCCCTGGTGTTCATTGGCGCGATCGTGGTGCACATGATGCGCGTGTTCTTCACCGGGGCGTTCCGCAAGCCGCGCGAGCTGAACTACGTCATCGGCTTCTCGATGCTGATCATGGGTCTCCTCGCCGGCCTGACCGGTTACTCCCTCCCCGATGACGTGCTCTCCGGCAACGGGCTGCGGATCACGGACGGCGTCGTGAAGTCCATCCCGATCATCGGCAGCTACCTGAGCTACATGGTCTTCGGCGGTGAGTTCCCCGGCACCGACACCATCCCCAGGATGTACACCCTCCACATCCTGCTCATCCCGGGCTTGATCCTCGCGATGGTGGGCGCGCACCTGTTCCTCGTGTTCTGGCACAAGCACACCCAGTACCCCGGACCCGGTCGCACCCACAAGAACGTGGTCGGCTACCCGCTGTTCCCGGTCTACACGGCCAAGGCCGGTGGCTTCTTCTTCATCGTGTTCGGGGTCCTCGCGCTGATGGGTGCGACGATGTCCATCAACTCGGTGTGGAACTACGGGCCGTTCGACCCGTCCTTGGTCTCCGCCGGCGCCCAGCCGGACTGGTACATGCTTTTCCTCGAGGGCTCCCTGCGGCTGATGCCCGGTGCGGCCGAGGTCGTCATCGGTGGATACACGCTCTCGCTCAACGTGCTGATCCCGGCCGTCGTGGTGCCGGGCGTCCTCTTCACGCTCCTCGGTGCGTACCCGTTCGTCGAGGCGTTCGCGACGAAGGACACCGGTGAGCACCACGTGCTGGACCGTCCCCGCAACGTCCCGACCCGCACCGCCATCGGCGTAGCCATCCTGAGCGCTTTCTTCGTGCTTCTCGGCGGTGGCGCGAACGACCTCCTCGCGACGCAGTTCCAGCTCTCGATCAACGCCATCACCTTGGTGTTCCGGGTGCTGTTCTTCGTCCTGCCGTTCGTCGCGTTCATCGTGACGAAGAGGATCTGCCTCGGGCTACAGCGCAAGGACCGCGAGGTGTCGCTCCACGGCCACGAGACCGGACGCGTCGTCCGGTTCGCCTCGGGCGAGTACATCGAGGTGCACCAGCCCCTTGACGAATACGAGCGGTGGATCCGCGTGGGGCACGACGTCTACCGACCTCTGGAGATCGAGCCCGCCGAGGACTTGAACGGCGTGCGTCGACCCGGCCACGGCAAGGACAAGATCCGTGCGCGGGTCTCGCAGTTCTTCTACCAGGACCGCGTCGAGCCCGTCACGCCGGCCGAGCTCGCGGCGGCCTCGGCACACGGCGAGCACGACGCACTGCCAGCCCTGCCCGCGGACCGTCCGAGCGAAGAGCTGGACGCGCGAGTCCACTGATACCTACTACGGTGGAGTGACACCGACGGCCGCGCGGGCGCATCGCCCTGTGATTCGCCCGCTAGTTGAGAACCGTGGCGTGGATACTCCGCGCCACACCAACCGGGAGGACCCCATGGCTCAGTACACGCTTCCTGACCTGCCCTACGACTACGCCGCCCTCGAGCCGCACATCTCGGGCAAGATCATGCAGCTCCACCACGACAAGCACCACGCGGCTTACGTCACGGGCGCGAACACGGCGTTGGAGAAGCTTGCCGATGCGCGCGACAAGGGTGACCTGGCCTCCGTCAACCTGTTCGAGAAGAACCTCGCCTTCAACCTCGGCGGCCACGTCAACCACTCGGTCTTCTGGAACAACCTCGCTCCGCACGGTGGCGGCGAGCCCGACGGCGAGCTGGGCGCAGCGCTCACCGACCAGTTCGGCTCCTTCGCGGCGTTCCAGAAGCACTTCACCGAGACCGCGCTGGGCATCCAGGGCTCCGGCTGGTCCGTGCTCGGCTGGGACAGCATCGGCGCACGGCTCGCGATCTTCCAGCTGTTCGACCAGCAGAGCAACGTGCCGCTCGGCATCACGCCCCTGCTCATGCTCGACATGTGGGAGCACGCCTTCTACCTCGACTACCTCAACGTCAAGGCGGACTACGTCATGGCGTTCTGGAACATCGCCCACTGGCAGGACGTCTCGGCCCGCTTCGAGCGTGCCCGTACCCAGACCGCCGGCTTGATCGTCGTCTGAGGATCACGCCGCCACTGCACGGCAGGCACGAGGGGCCCGGATCGCCTAGATCCGGGCCCTTCGTCGCTTCCGGACCCCCGCAGTGAGGGCTCCAACCACCGACCGGCTCCGGGTCGTTCCCGGAGAGGCCGCCCTCGCGGCCGACGGCACTTCTGAGTCGAGACCGAACACCGCAACAACGGGTCCGCCGCCGGCGTACGGGTCCGCCGCCGGCGTACGG
>JAENWO010000158.1 GCA_016649925.1 Actinomycetales bacterium | reverse complement strand
CTGGCCGGGCTGGCCGGGCTGGCCGGGCTGGCCGGGCTGGCCGGGCTGGCCGGGCCGCAGGCCGTGCCGCCGAGCAGGAGGGCAGCAGCGAGGAGGAGTGCCGTGCACATTGCTGCTGTGCGCCCCATCCGTCGCTCCCTGCTCCTCATGCCCGGGTCCCCGAACACCCGCCTCAGGCTCGAGACCACTCACCCTGCCTATGTCGGGAGGGGGAGGACGCTTGCACCGCTCACTCCCCCGGGTAGAGCACTCCGAGCTGGGCGCGGACCTGATCCATCGTAGACATCACGGCGAGCGTGTCCTCCCAGGTGTGGAGGGACGACTCGAGCTCGCCCGCGTGGATTCGGCGGGCCACCTCGGCGGCCTCGTACTGGAACCCGCCGGAGACCTCGACGGTCACCGTGCGCGGCTCCCCCTCGAGCAGCCGGACCGTGAAGGAGGACGGGGCGTAGAGGGTCGGGGCCACCTCGATGCGTCCCTTCGTGCCGCTGATCACCGCACCGTTGGGGGTGGCGGACCAGAGCGTCGAGCTGAGCAGCGCGAGGGTCCGCGTGCCGTAGCGCAGCACGATCGCCTCGTTGCCGTCCACGCCCGTCTCGGTGTACGTGCCGACGGCGGTGATGGCATCCGGGACACCGAGCATGTCGTGCGCGAAGGACACCGGGTAGACGCCGAGGTCGAGCAGCGCACCCCCCGCCAGCTCAGGGTTCTTCAGGCGGTGCTCGGGAGGGAGGTCGAGGGCCTGTCCGTGCTCGGCGGTGAGGGTGACGACGTCGCCGATCTCTCCGCTCGCGAGCACCTCGCGCAGCGCGACCATGTGTGGGAGGAACCTCGTCCACATGGCTTCCATCACGAAGAGCCGGCGCTCGCGGGCGAGGTCGAAGATCTCGCGCGCCTCGGCGGCGTTCCGGGTGATCGACTTCTCCACGAGCACGGGCTTGCCGGCCTCCAGGGCGAGCCGGGCGTGGTCGCGGTGCTCGGAGTGCGGAGAGGCGATGTAGATCGCCTCCACCTGCGGGTCGGCGACGAGGTCGGCGTAGCTGCCGTGCGCCGTCGGGATGTCGAACTCGGAGGCGAACGCCTGCGCCCGCTCCGGGCTGCGCGAGCCGACGGCGACGATCCGGGACTGCGTGTGGGCGGGCACGTCCCGGGCGAACGTCCGGGCGACGCCGCCGGGGGCGAGGATGCCCCAGCGCAACGGTGGGGCATCGGCTGGCTCGGGTCCGAACGAGGGTGAGGTCATGGACCCAGCGTAGGGCGCTGCCACCCACGGCTCCGCTCGCCCAGCTGGTCGGTTCGCCGTGAGCTCGACGTCATGGAGGTCCGCTCTCGTGGGTGAGGTCCGGTCCGTGCGGGAAAGGGTCCCTACTTCTTGGCCGCCGACTTGCGGACCGCCGCCTTGCGGGTGCTCGTGGCGGCACGTCGGGCCGGCTTCTTGGCCGGTCCCTTCGCACGCTTCTCGGCGAGCAGCTCGAACGCCCGCTCCGCGGTGAGCGCCTCGACGGCGTCCTCCTTGCGCAGGGTGGCGTTCGTGGTGCCGTCGGTGACGTACGGACCGAACCGGCCGTCCTTGACTGACACCGGCTTGCCGGACACCGGATCCGCGTCGAACTCACGCAGGGCCTTCGTCGCGGTCGCACCTCGGCCGCGTTTGGGCCGGGCGTAGATCTCCAGGGCCTGCTCCAGCGTGATGTCGAAGAGCAGCTCCTCGCTCTCCAGGGTGCGCGAGTCCGTGCCCTTCTTCAGGTACGGGCCGTAGCGGCCGCCCTGAGCGGTGATCTCGTCGCCGGACTCGGGGTCGGCGCCCACCACGCGGGGCAGGGAGAGCAGCTTGAGCGCCGTCTCGAGGTCCACCGTGTTCAGGTCCATGTCCTTGAACAGGGACGCCGTCCGCGGTTTCGCCTTCGCGGCCTTCTTCGCGCCCTTCTTCGCCGGGGCGGCGTCCTCGAGCTCCTCGGGCAGGACCTCCGTGACGTACGGGCCGTACCTCCCGGCGCGCGCGACGATCGGGTGGCCGGTGACGGGGTCCACGCCGAGCTCGTGGTCGCCGTCGCCCTGCTGCTCGAGCAGCTCCCGCGCGAGCGCGACGGTCAGTTCGTCGGGGGCGACGTCGTCGGGCACCGTGGCGCGCTTCGCGTCCTCGCCGTCGACGCCGGGCACCTCGATGTAGGGGCCGTACCGGCCCACGCGCAGGGTGATGCCCTCACCGATGTCGATGGAGTTGATCTCCCGGGCGTCGATCTCGCCGAGGTCCTCGACGAGGTCCTTGAGCCCGTCGGACCCCTCGGCGCCGAAGTAGAAACCGGTGAGCCAGTCCACCCGGTCCTGCTTGCCGTCGGCGATGCGGTCCAGGTCGGACTCCATCGCGGCGGTGAAGTCGTAGTCCACGAGCCGCGGGAAGTGCACCTCGAGCAAGCGGATCACCGAGAACGCCAACCAGCTCGGCACGAGGGCCTGCCCGCGCCGCTCGACGTACCCGCGGTCGGTGATCACCGAGATCGTCGCGGCGTAGGTGGAGGGCCGGCCGATGCCGCGATCCTCGAGCGCCTTGACCAGGCTCGCCTCGGTGTACCGCGGCGGGGGGGTGGTCTCGTGACCGTCGGCCACCAGCTCTTCGGTCGCGACGGCGTCGCCGGTGCGCACGTCCGGGAGGCGGGAGTCCTTGCCCTCGCCCTCCTCGTACCGTTCGACGTCGCGGCCCTCCTCGTACGCGGCGAGGAACCCGCGGAACGTGATGACGGTGCCGGAGGCGGCGAACTCCGCGTCCCGCCCGTCGGTGGCGGTCGCGGCGAGCCGGATCGAGGCGGTCGAGCCGCGCGCGTCGGCCATCTGCGAGGCGACGGTCCGCTTCCAGATCAGCTCGTAGAGGCGGAACTGGTCCCCGGTGAGCTCACCGGCCACCTGCGCGGGCGTGCGGAACGAGTCCCCCGCGGGACGGATCGCCTCGTGCGCCTCCTGCGCGCCCTTCGCCTTGCTGGCATAGGTGCGCGGCTGCTGGGGGACGTACTCTGCCCCGTACAGCTCCGAGGCCTGTCGGCGGGCGGCGCTGATGGCCTGCCCGGACAGCGCGGAGGAGTCGGTCCGCATGTAGGTGATGTAGCCGTTCTCATACAGGCCCTGGGCCGTGCGCATCGCGTGCTTGGAGTTCATCCTCAGCTTGCGCGAGGCCTCCTGCTGCAACGTCGACGTGGTGAACGGAGCCGCGGGACGGCGCGTGTACGGCTTCTCGTCGACCGAGCGCACGCTCACAGCGACGTTCTCGAGCGCCGAGACGAGGCCCCGCGCGTCGTCCTCGGTGAGCTGGACGGCGCCCCGGGTGCGCAGCGTGCCGTCGTCCCCGAAGTCCTTGCCCGTCGCCACGCGCGCGCCGTCGACAAAGACCAGGCGTGCGCCGAAGGTGGTGCCGGCGGTCGCGTCGCGACCCCCGGTGAACGTGCCCTTGACGTCCCAGTAGGCCGCGCTGCGGAACGCCATCCGCTCGCGCTCCCGGGCCACCACCATGCGGGTGGCCACGGACTGCACGCGCCCGGCGCTCAGACCCTGACGCACCTTGCGCCACAGCACCGGGGAGATCTCGTACCCGTAGAGGCGGTCCAGGATGCGGCGGGTCTCCTGCGCGTCGACCAGGCGGGTGTCGAGCTCGCGGGTGTTCTCCAGGGCACGCTGGATGGCCTCGCGGGTGATCTCGTGGAAGACCATCCGCTTGACCGGGACCTTGGGCTGGAGCACCTCGAGCAGGTGCCACGCGATGGCCTCCCCCTCACGGTCCTCATCGGTGGCGAGGTAGAGCTCGTCGGCGCCCTTGAGGAGCTTCTTGAGCTCGGAGACCTTCTTCTTCTTGTCCGAGTCCACGACGTAGTACGGCTCGAAGCCGTTGTCCACGTCGATCGCGAACTTCCTGAAGGGTCCCTTCTTCATCTCGGCGGGCAGCTCAGAGGGCTGCGGCAGGTCGCGGATGTGACCGATGCTCGCCTCGACGTCATAGTCCGAACCCAGGTAGCCGGCGATGGTGCGCGCCTTGGCAGGGGACTCGACGATGACCAGCTTGCGGGCGGTAGGGGTCACACGGGCCTTCCTTCGTGGTGGTGAGGACCGACGTCGTGCGGTGCGGACCGGGGGTCTCTCGCGGCTGACGGTACATCGTCTTTCCCGCGGACGTGGCACGCCGACCGCCGTGACATGGGTCACGGACCGGCCCGGAAGCGGTGCGCGATGGCCTCGGACGCCTCATCTCGATCACATCCCGACGAGCCCGACGACGATGCCTGGCCCTGGCCGGACGGCAGGCTCAGGCGACCCGCCGAGCCTTCAGCACCGCGTCATGGATGGTGACCGGGCGGCCGTCAGGGTCGACGGTATCGCGCGGGCCTCGTCGACGAGAACGACCCACTCGGCAGCATCGAGACCGGCCGCGACGTCGGACGCGGTGAAGAAGAGCTCGGGCACCTGCGGTCGCGGGACCCTCGTCTGGAGGTCGCTGGGATGGTGGCCGACGACGAGCAGGGTGCCGCCAGGTGCCACCCACGCGGCGAGCCGACGGTGAACCGGCTCGCGTTGATCCTTGGGCAGCTGCAGGAACTGCGCCGACACCAGTTGGTAGGCCGCCGGGGCCGGGACCCAGGTCGAGAGGTCCGCATGCAACCAGGTGACGCGCTGTGCCACCTCGGCGCCCGCTTCAAGGGCGTGGGTGGCCGCGCGCTCGAGTGCCACCGTGGGTGGATATTTCCTCCAATAGCTCTCGTGCTGTTCCCACGATTTCGAGAGCCACCTCCGTGGTCGCCAGCCGGTGCTCGGATATCTCGAGCCGGCGGCGCGGCCTGGCGATCTCGGCCTGCTCAGCGCTCAGCCGGCCGATCTCCTCACCGGGTTTCTTCCCCGCCAGCACTCCTGCGTCGCGCAGCCGGCGCCACTCGCTGATCAGCGACGAATACAACCCCTCCGCCTGCAAATACGCGCCGCCTCACTCCGCTGGCAGGCGGCCTCGTAAGCGGCCAGATGGTCAAGCTTCTGCGCCGGGGTAAGCGCCCATCGCGGCCTTGCCCCGGTTCGGGTGGGCGTACAGCAGGGCGAAGGTGTCGGTGAAGGCGGAGTGCAACCACGCCTGGCGCCCCTGGCAGCGCAGCCCGGTCTCGTCGAAGTGCGCGACGGCCGCCGCAACGATCTGCTCGGTCACCAGGGACAGGAACGGGGCGAGGTCGTCGGCGGCCCGGGTGGTGGCCGCAGCGACGGTGGCCGCCGAGACGGGGGCACCGAACAGCTCGGACAGGTCGTCGGCGGTCCGCCCGCGGGACAGGAACTGTCCCATCAACAGGTACACCATGACCGACCGGGCCACCGGCCCGTACGCCGCAGGTGCGTTCACCTGGTCGGGGCCCTGCCTGCGGGTGGCGGCCCCGCACCCGCACCGGCGGGCGACCATCTGATGCTCCACCACATGCATCTTGATCGGGGGGATGTCGAAGACCTGCGCCCGCTGGGTGCCGACCACGGGTGCCTCGCCGAGGTCGGCCCCACACTTGGCGCAGCCGGGTGGTTCGTGGCGGACCACCTCGTCGGGGTCGTCGACCTGACGCAAGGTCTTTCCTTCGTGGCCGCCCTGCCCGCCGGGGCGGCGCCCCGAGGGTCTGCGCAACGACTTGGGGGCTGGCGCCCCAACCATCTCGACCGCGGCGTGCGATGTTGATGGCAGCATCATGGTCGGCGTGCAACAACACACCGCAGGCCCGGCCGACGAAGCGCGCCTGGTCGGGCGTGTTCTTGGCCGAGACGTGCCCACAGCCGGAGCGCGTCTGGGAGGTGTACGCGGGGTCGACCTGGACCAGGGCCACGCCAGCGGCGGCAGCCTTGTAGGTGAGGAAGGTCCCGAGCTGGGCGAAGGCCCAGGAATGGACTGCGGCCCGTTGGGGCTTGCGGAGCCGTACCCGTGCGCGGACGCCCGAAAGGTCTTCGATGGCGATTTCGCGTCCGGTGCGTTTGGCCCCGGCCACAATCTTCTTGGAGACCTGGTGGTTGACGTCAGCGACGAACGGGGCTTCCTTCTTGCTCCTCTTCTTCAGGAGCCGTTTGGCGGGCTTCGTTCCCTTGGCCTGCAGCTTCGCTCGCAGCAGGACATTCTTCTTGCGGCGGTTGGTGAGGTCTACGAGCCGGCCACCGGCGCCTTCTCCACCCAGCTCG
>JAENWO010000537.1 GCA_016649925.1 Actinomycetales bacterium | reverse complement strand
CCTGAGACGACTTCGCCCGCCGCGACCACCGGGTCAGCTGATCACGCTCATCCTCGGTCAACACCAACTCGACCTTCGGACGTCCAGTTCTCGCCATACCAGAGTCTACAACTTATCCGGACAATTTCCGGCGCACGACACTAGGAGCGATTCGTCGAACTCGTTCGTGTCGCGCGGTTCCGGGTCGAAGACGAAGAGCACACCGATCGGTTCGCCCGAGGGTGCACCCGAGGCTCAGACCTCCTTGAGTACCGGCTCAGGAGAAGGTCGAGGGCATCCGTGCCTTGCTCTACTCCCAGGACGGCGAGATCCGGCTGATCAGCCGCACCGTGTTGGCTTGGGCCTCGACGGCTGCTGTTCACCAAGTCGTCCGGGCTCAGACTGACGCAGCCCTCGCCCTCGCCCTCGCGGGCCATCCGCTCTTCGGCTACTTGTTCCATTGACCCAGGACTGGTGCCTGGCGAGGCTCGGTCCAGGCGCCCGGGATGGGAAGCACTCAGTCAGCGCCGCCCTGGGCGCCGCGTCGTTCGTGCGCGGCTGGATGGCGACCGGCCCGCGAACCCCGACCGCACCGGAGCATCGCACGCGGTGCAAGACGAGTCGCTGACCGTCATCGCCCTGCCCGTGATCCAACAACACTGCGCCGAGGGTCAGTCGGGACTGTCGGTTGTCTTGGACTGCTCGATAAGCATCGACTCGCACGCGTCACGGAGGCGGGCAACCGGCTCGGCGATGGTGGCGCGGACGATCTGGGGGTCGAGCTTGTAGTAGTGGTGCCCGATGAGGTCCCGCATCCGAGCGATGTCCGACCAAGGGACTTCGGGGTGCGCTCCGCGGAGGGGTACCGACAGAGCCTTCACTGCCTCGCCGATCGCCATCACCCGGTACTGGACCGCGTCCAGCGCAACCAGTGCGACGTCGGCGTCCTCCGGGTAACGGCGGAGTGTCGCGTCGGCGCGGGTGATCGCGTCGATGGACTCGAGGATGTCGCGGAGCCGCTCGGTGTCGGAGCGGCTCACAGCGGCACTGCCTCGGCCAGAGCACTAGCCGCAACGTGCGGGGCCAAGGCTTCCTGGGGCACGACGTCGAACCGCTCTCCCACCAGGGCTCGGAGCTCGTCCTGTAGTGCCGCGACGGGCAGCAGCCCACGGGTGCGCACGTCGAGGTCAACGAGCAGGTCGATGTCGGAGTCGGGCCCGTCCTCACCTCGTGCGACCGACCCGAAGATCCTCAGGTTCGACGCACCATGTCGGTGAGCGACCCGTTGGATCTGGTCACGGTTGAGCCGCAACTTGGCCATCCGCGGTGTGCGCACGTCCAACCGCCGCGGCGAGGCCTGGGCACTCATCTCGAGCCGCGCGCCCATCACTGCGAGGAGCCGATCGAGGGTGGCCACCGACGGCGAGCTCGCTCCTGACTCGTAGCGGGACACCGCCGGCTGCGAGGTACCCGCCCGCGCCGCCAGGGCGTCCTGGCTCAGACCGGTCGCCTCGCGGGTCATCCGGATCAGCGTCGCCACATCCATGCAGCGCATCATACTGCTACCGGTATGGCATGGCTACTCCACGCGATGACGCCGACGTCACGCTCGAATGACGGACACGAGTCCGCCCGATGGCGGCAGCGCCCGCCCACGTCATCGATGACGCGCGCGATGACGGACCGGTTCCCCGAGCCCGTCATCGCACCCGATGTCGCGTCGCTGCCGACGACGCACGCCCGTCATCGCCGCGGCTATAGGCCGTGACCAGTCTGGCGTCGTGCGCTCGACCCGGATCCGCTCCTGCTTGCCGGGGGCAAGCGTCTGGGACGGCGGGGCGGCGACGAATCTTCTCGTCCGCTGCCGCACACCTGTCGGTAGCAGGCCTGACGTCGGAAGGAGAGGTGACTGCCGGTGATGTCGATGCACAAGCTGCTCGCCGGCGACGGCTACGCCTACCT
>JAENWO010000466.1 GCA_016649925.1 Actinomycetales bacterium | reverse complement strand
TGGACAAGCTCGTGCAGGACGGCTTGCTCGACACCGTATTCAAACGGCTCTCCGATCGCCGAGGGCCCGGCGCCGGACGACCCAGCAAGCTGTACCAAAGATCCGCTCGGCAGCTGTCGGTCACCCTGCCGGAGCGCCGGTACGACCTCGCCGGCCCTGCCCGTGCCGTCCACGACGTCCTCGGCGCCGGAGGCCGCGTTCGGGGCCATGGCCTCGAGCAGCACGACGTTGGGGACGACGCCGAGCAGCCGCCCACCGTCGTCGACCACCGCCAGCGGCAACCGGGCCTCGGCCGCGGGGGCGAACATCTCGGCGAGGGCGTCCTCGGGGTGCACGGCCGAGTGGTCCGGGTGGATCAGGCCCTCGAGGCTGTCGCGACCGGCGCGCTGGGCGGCGAGGAGTTCGTCGGCGTAGACAGAGCCGTGCAGGACCCGGCGGCGGTCCACGACGTGGGCGGCGGAGAGCTGCGCGTCACGGATGGTGCGCAGCGCCAGGGCCGGACCACCGGCCAGCCCCACGGTCGCCGTCGGGCGCACCATGAGGGAGCCGGCCGTCAGCACGCGCGAGCGGTCGACGTCCGCGACGAAACGGGCCACGTAGTCGTCGGCCGGGTCGTTGAGGATCTTTTCGGCGGTGCCGACCTGCACCACCCCGCCGTCACGCATGATGGCGATGCGATCGCCCAGGCGCATGGCCTCGTTGAGGTCGTGGGTGATGAAGACGATCGTCTTGCCGAGGGTGGCCTGCAGCTCGATGAGCTGGTCCTGCATCTCGCGACGGATGAGCGGGTCGAGGGCGGAGAAGGCCTCGTCCATGAGCAGGATGTCGGTGTCCGCGGCCAGGGCGCGGGCCAGGCCCACGCGCTGGCGCATGCCGCCGGAGAGCTGCGAGGGCCGGGAGTCCTCCCAGCCGGCCAGGCCGGTCATGGTCAGGGCCGTGCGCGCCCGCTCGCGCCGCTCGGCCTTGCCGACGCCCTGGATCTCCAGGGGGTACGCGGCGTTGTCGAGCACGGTGCGGTGGGGCAGCAGGGCGAAGTGCTGGAAGACCATGGACACCTTGCGGCGGCGGATCTCGCGCAGCCGCGCGGGGGAGACGTCGGAGATGTCCTCCCCGTCGATCGTGATCGTGCCCGCCGTGGGCGTCCACAGCCCGTTGAGCATGCGGATGAGGGTGGACTTGCCCGAGCCGGACAGGCCCATGACGACGAAAGTCTCACCCTTCTCCACCTCGAAGGAGGCGTCGATGACGGCGGCCGTGCCCAGGGAGCGAACCTCGTCCCGGGAACGGCCCTCCTTGAGGCGCTCGACGGCCTTGTGCGGCCGACGGCCGAAGATCTTATAGACGTGCTCAGCGCGGATGGCGCTCACGCTTACCTCGTGCTTTCGTCAGGCGCGATCAGGCGGCACCAGCCAGGGCGCCAGGCCCGTCCGCGGATGACCGCCGGGCGCTCGGCACCCAGAAGAGCCCGCGACCTCACTCCAGCAGCACGGGGACTCCCCGGCACGGCGGTCGCAGCAGCGATCAGAACAAGTGGACGTTTCACTATGACACCGATCCCCGTAGAGTGCAGACCTCCCTCGACGGCGCCCGCAGGGTCGGCACAAGGAGTTTCCGGTGGCCTCGTGCGGATATCTCGATGTCGACAGGTGCGCGAGATCGTTACGCAGTTGTGACGAACCTTTACTCTTCAGGGCGATCCGATTCACGGCGGTTGTTCTTCAGGGTTCTGGTTGCGCGAGGGGTGGTGGAGCGGCTGGGCTGCAAGGTTTTCCGGCCAGTCCCGCACCGTCGGGGGTGGTGCGGGGACCGGGTGCGGGTTGGGGACGTTGATCAGCTCCCGCAGTGTGGTGGGTTCCGTGGCGACGGCGCCCTCCAGTAGCGCCGAAGGAGAGCATGCCGCGGTCTCGGGCGTGGGGCCGGTCGAACCGGAACGTGAACCCGTCCGGGTAGGCGGGCAGATGCTCGGTGGGGATACCGGCACTGGTCAGTGCCGGTGAGCCGGCGCTTGAGCAGGCCCCGCGACGCGGTGCACGGCGGGCAGGACGGTGTGGGCGGGCAGCCCGGAGCGTTTGATGTTGAAAGGCTTGTGCCCGAACGTGAGCCCGGCGGGCTGAACTACCGCCCGAGCACCACCCGGTCGAGGTAGTCGTTGCGGAAGCAGCCGTCCGGGTCGAGGCGGGCAGCCAGTGCCCGGAAGTCGGCCAGGCGCGGGTAGAGCTCCGCGATCCGCTCGGAGTCCAGGTCGAACCACTTGCCCCAGTGCGGACGCGCGTCGAACGGCGCGAGCGTCTCCTGGATCCGCGGAAGCAGCGCGCGCACCCGGTCCGGCTCCCGCACGAGCGTGAAGTGGATACCGACGACGTCACGGCCGTACGCCGGGCTGAGCCACAGGTTGTCTGCGGCGACCGTGCGGATCTCGGTGACCTGGAGGAGTGGCCGGACCTCGTCAGCGATCCCGCGCACCGCCTCGATCGCGTCGACCGCCCGCTCCCGCGGCACGAGGTACTCACTCTGGATCTCCGCACCGGCGCTCGGTGTGAACCCCATCCGGAAGTGGGGCAGCCGGTCGTACCACGGTCCTGGCA
>JAENWO010000489.1 GCA_016649925.1 Actinomycetales bacterium | reverse complement strand
GTGAGGTGGGCGAGGGCTTCGAGGAGCCCGGCCGTCGCGGTGTCCTTGGTGCGCATACACCGATAGTACGCACTTTCGAACTTACGTGCAAAGCGCGTGACTGTGCGGCCGCGGCCGCGACGCTCCGCCGTCGTCGTTCTCCTTGGGAGGTGACGCTCCGCCGTCGTCGCTCTCCTCGGGAGGTGACGCTCCGCCGTCGTCGTTCTCCTTGGGAGGTGACGGTCCGCCGTCGTCGTTCTCCTCGGGAGGTGACGCTCCGCCGTCGTCTGCTCATCTTTACTTAGCAAAACTAACGATCTATAGTGGCTGGGTGACTGTTGATCCCGCGCCGCAGAAGGTGGCCTCGATGGCGCCGCGCGGGGAGGGTGGCCTGGCGACGCGCCTGCGCGTGACGCTGCTGCGTACGTCGCGTCGGCTGCGAGCGGAGCGGTCGGGCAGGCTGTCCGAGGCGCAGCATGCCGTCCTGGGGATCCTCTTCAACCACGGCCCGATGGCGCCCGGGGCGCTCGCGGAGCGGGAGCACGTGCGCCCGCCGTCGATGACCCGAACCATCCGGTGCCTCGTCGATGAAGGGCTCGTGGAACGTTCCCCGCACCCCACCGACCGGCGCCAGGTGCTCGTCTCGGTGAGCGAACGTGGCGTGCAGATCGTCAAGGAGACCCGACGGCGCCGTGACCAGTGGCTCTCGCGCAGGCTGGCGTCCCTGACCACCGCCGAGCGGCACACCCTGTCGCAGGCGGAAGAGATCATGAGGAGGATCTACACGCAGTGACCTCGATGTTCTCCTCGCTGAGGCTGTACAACTACCGGCTCTGGTTTGCCGGGGCGATCGTCGCGAACGTCGGCACCTGGATGCAGCGGGTGGCCCAGGACTGGCTCGTGCTGACCGTGCTGTCCGACGACTCGGGACTCGCCGTCGGCATCGTCACTGCCCTGCAGTTCCTGCCCTTTGTGTTGCTCGGCCCTTACGCAGGCCTGATCGCCGACCGCGTCTCCCGGCGCAAGATGCTCATCGCCACGCAGTCGGCGCTCGGTCTGCTCGCGGCGGGCCTGGGCGTGCTCGTCCTGACCGACACTGCCGAGCTGTGGCACGTCTACGTGTTCGCGACGGTGCTGGGCATCGTGAGCGCGTTCGACGGTCCGGCGCGGCAGGTCTTCGTCTCCGAGATGGTGCCGACGAGCGGGCTGGCCAACGCGGTCGCGCTGAACAGTGCCTCCTTCAACGCCGCCCGGCTGGTGGGCCCCGGCGTCGCCGGTCTGCTGATCGCCTGGGTGGGTCCCGGCTGGGTCTTCATCATCAACGCGGTGTCCTTCGCCGGGACGATCGTGGCAATGAAGATCATGCGGACCTCCGAACTGCAAGATCCACCACGGGTGGAGAGGGCCAGGGGACAGCTCCGCGAGGGCATCGCCTACGTGCGCCACCGCAGCGACATCCTCGTCATCATGGCCATCGTCCTCGTGGTCAGCGGCTTCGGCCTGAACTTCCAGCTGACCTCCGCCGTGATGGCCCGCAACGAGTTCGACAAGGGCGCCGAGGAGTACGGCATCCTCGGGTCCGTCATGGCGATCGGGTCCCTGGCCGGTGCACTGATGGCCGCCCGCCGCAAGCGCCCCCGGGTGCGGCTCGTCATCGCGGCTGCCCTCGGCTTCGCCGTCACCAGCGGGATCATGGCGGTGATGCCGACGTACGAGCTGTTCGCCCTCGCCGCCATCCCCGTCGGGTTCTTCTCCCTGACGATGATCACCTCCGCCAACGCCGCCATCCAGCTCGGCACCGATCCTGTGATGCGTGGGCGCGTGATGAGCCTCTACCTCGTGGTGTTCTTCGCCGCGACCCCGATCGGCTCCCCGCTGGTCGGCTGGATCGCTGAGGCGTGGGGGCCGCGCTGGTCTATCGGGGTGGGCTCGATTGCGTCTCTGCTCGTCGCGGGTGTCGCCGCGCTCTGGGCCAAGCGCCATTGGGATGTCGAGGTCACCTACCGCCTGGGGCAGCGGCCCCACCTCATGCTCACCCACCCCGAGGAACGTGCCGCTCGCGAGCAGGCGCGTCTCGACGGGGCCGCTGCGCAGACGCAGGGCGCCGCTTAAGTCTCGCCCTGACACCTGGGTCTCTCCCTGACACCTGGGTCTCTCCCTGACACCTGGGTCTCTCCCTGACACCTGGGTCTCTCCCTGACGCCTGGCTCGATCGGCGCATGCGTGCGTGGGCGGATGCGGTCTCGGTGCCGACGTGGGTCGGGTGGAGGTCCGACGTAGCAGACCTGACCCGACTCGTCCCGAGCAGTTGCCGACCTGACGCCGGTGGGCGCCGTCGTCGATCTGGGGAGTGACTCACAGGTGTTCGTTGTCCACAGTGCGTGAGCTTGCCTCGCTTTCCCCAGCCCTC
>JAENWO010000336.1 GCA_016649925.1 Actinomycetales bacterium | reverse complement strand
GTATGTACCGGGCGCGGGGGGATAACCTCCCGGGCCCCGGTGGGCATTCTTGCGGGTGGAGGACCAGATGACGATGAACAGGATCGCCAGCCCGACGAGCGTGAACGGCACCAACCACTCGGCGTCCCACCACGCGCCCCACCAGGAGCCCGGCCGGGACAGTCCGACGATGGCGAACACCACGGCCCCAGCGAGCGCGGCGTCGAACCGGCCGCGCAGCGCCTCCTGGAGGTGGATGCGACCGTCGTTCGCTTCCGGCAGCAGCGCCCAGCCGATCCCGTAGAGCAGGAAGCCGAGCCCGCCGAAGATGCTCATCACGACGAACACACCGCGGACGACGAGCGGGTCGACGTTGAGGCGCTCGGCGAGGCCACCGGCCACACCGCCGATCCAGCGGTCATCGGTGCGGCGGATGTCGGAGCGGCGGAGTGAGTCGAAGAAGGAGTCCGCGTGGGACGGTCGTGGTGGCGTGCCCGGCGGAGGCTGTTCAGAGGTGTCGGTGTTCATGCCCCGAGTCAACTCCGCGGCTGGTCGCGGCACCATCAGGGGACACCCTGAGCCGCCCCCGGTTTCCTACCGTCTCGCCCCTGAGGTCCGCCTCTTCGGGCCCCTACCCGCAACCGGACGTGCCACGATGACGGGGTGAGCCAGACGCCCCCGCACACCGCGCTGCCTGCGCCGTCCGCGGAGCGTGTCGGGCGCCTGCCACTCCTGCGCCCCGCTCGGGGCCGCCGCCTCGCGGGTGTCTGCGTCGGACTGTCTGCGCACCTGGATGTCGAGGTGCGCTGGGTCCGGCTCGCGTTCCTCGGCCTCGCCTTCGTCGCGGGCGCGGGCGTCGCGGCGTACCTGTGGCTCTGGCTCACGGTGCCCACCGGTGATCCCGCGGACGCGGCCGCCGAGCGACGACCCACCCGCTTCACCCGGCTCGTCCCCCGGCTGCGCAACCCCGCCACCGCGCGTCCGCTCGGTGACGTGGCGCTCGCGCTGCTCCTGCTCGTCGCCGCGGCCATCCTCCTCGGCATGCGCGCAGACCTGGACGTCGCCGACACGTGGGTGCTGCCCGTCGTCGTCCTCCTCTGCGGGGCCGCCCTGGCGTGGAGCCAGCTCGAGGCCACCGAGCGCCAGCGCCTCCTGGGCCGGCAGACCAGTCGCTCGAGCGTGCTGCTGCGGGTCGGGGGTGGCCTGGCGCTCGCTGTCATCGGCGTGCTCATGCTCGTCGGCCAGGGGCAGACGTTGGCCGAGGTGGCGCGCGGAGCGATCGCCGGCGTGGCCATCCTCGCCGGGGCGGTTCTCGTCCTCGCCCCGCTCGGCCTGCGCCTGGTGCGTGAGCTGAGCGCCGAGCGGACCGCCCGGGCCCGCGAGGCCGAACGCGCCGACATCGCCGCGCACCTGCACGACTCCGTGCTGCAGACCCTGTCCCTGATCCGGTCCCGCAGCTCGGACCCGGTGGTCGTCTCCCGGCTCGCGCGGGCGCAGGAGCGGGAGCTGCGGGACTGGCTCTACGCCGACAGCCCCGAGGTCGGCGACTCCATGGCCGCGGCAGTCAGACAGGTCGCGGCCGAGGTCGAGGACCTGCGCGGGGTGCCGATCGACGTCGTCACCGCCGGGGACCGCGCGCCCGACGCCGGCACCTCCGCCCTGACCGCGGCGACGCGGGAGGCTCTCGCAAACGCCGTCGTCCACGGCGAGGCGCCGATCTCCCTCTACCTCGAGATCGACGACGAGCGCGCGGAGGTCTTCGTCCGCGACCGCGGCCCCGGTTTCGACCCGTCCACGGTGCCGGCGGACCGGCACGGAGTCCGGGAGTCGATCGTCGGCCGAATGACCCGGCACGGCGGCACGGCGGACGTCCGAAGCGACTCCACCCGCGGTACCGAGATCCATCTGACCATGCCCCACCTAGGAGAGCTGTGACGAACCTGCGACTGGTGCTCGTGGACGACCACCGGATGATCCGTGCCGGTGTCCGAGCCGAGCTGGCGCCCGACCTGGAGGTGGTGGGCGAGGCGGACGACGTGCCCTCCGCGATCGCGGCCGTCCACGCGCTGCGCCCCGACGTCGTGCTGCTGGACGTGCACCTGCCCGGCGGGAACGGGGGTGGCGGCGCCGAGGTGCTCACCGGTTGCCACGACCTGCTCGCCGACGTGCGCTTCCTCGCCCTGTCCGTCTCGGACGCGAGCGAGGACGTGGTCTCGGTGATCCGGGCCGGGGCCCGCGGCTACGTCACCAAGGCGATCACGGGCGCGGAGCTGTCCGGCGCCGTCCGTCGCGTCGCCGGAGGCGACGCCGTGTTCTCCCCGCGCCTGGCCGGGTTCGTCCTGGACGCGTTCGGGACAGCGGCGGCCGACGTCGCGATCGCCGACGACGAGCTGGACCGCCTGACCGCACGCGAGCGTGAGGTGATGCGCCACATCGCCCGCGGATACACTTACCGTGAGGTGGCCAGCGAGCTGTTCATCTCCATCAAGACGGTCGAGACCCACGTCTCGGCCGTGCTGCGCAAGCTGCAGCTGTCCTCCCGTCACGAGCTGACCCGCTGGGCGGCCGTGCGCCGGCTGCTGTAACCGGGCCACACCCCCTGACCGAACGGAGCGCACATGTCGCGCATCGCCATCATCGGCGGCCACGGGAAGGTCGCCCTCCACCTGGCCCGAATCCTCACCGGCCAGGGGCACGAGGTTACGTCGCTGTTCCGCAACCCGGCGCACGCCACCGTGGTGGAGGCCACCGGCGCGGCGGCGGTCGTCGCCGACGTCGAGGAGCTCTCCGCCACCGAGATCGCGGAGAGGATCGCGGGGCACGACGCCGTCGTGTGGTCCGCGGGGGCCGGCGGCGGCAGCGCTGACCGCACCTACGCCGTCGACCGTGACGCCGCGATCCGCTCGATGGACGCGGCCCAGCTGGCCGGGGTCCCGCGCTACCTGATGGTGTCCTACCTGGGCGCCGAGCCGGACCACCGGGTGCCACCGGACAACGGCTTCTTCGCCTACGCCGAGGCCAAGTCCGCCGCGGACGCGCACCTGCGCGGCACGCACCTGGACTGGACGATCCTCGGGCCGAGCCGGCTGACGTCGGCCGCGGGCACGGGCCGGATCGAGGTCGGGCCGGACATCGAGGGCCGGGAGGTCTCCCGCGAGGACGTTGCCCGGGTCGCGGCCGCTGTCCTCGCCGCACCCGCCACGGCCGGGCTCTTCATCGGCTTCAACAACGGCGGGACACCGATCGAGGAAGCGGTCGCGGGACTGGCGCGTTCGGTGTGACATCCGTCACGAAGGCGTTGCTCGGCCCGGACCGCCGGCCGTTCTGACGTACCGTCACCAACATGGAAACCCTCTATCTCGTCCTGCTCGTGTTCCACCTCCTCGGTTGGGCCGTCGTCTTCGGTGGTGCGTTCGCGAACCTCCGCACGCCGAAGATCGTCCCCGGCATGGTGCACGGCATCCTCACCGCCCTCGTCACCGGGATCGCCATGGTCGGCCTGGCCTCGGCCGGCGTCGCCGGGGGTGACCCGAACAACGTCAAGGCCGGGATCAAGCTCGTCATCGCGCTCGTCGTGGCGTTCCTCGTGATCACCGGGCGGCGCCGGCCGGAGAAGGTGACGACCGGGTATGTCGCCACGATCGTCGGACTCATCGCGCTCAACATCGCAATCGCGGTCCTCTGGACCTGAGCGGGTCCGGCCTGAGCGTGTCCGGCCTGAGCGTGTCCGGCCTGAGCGGGTCCGGCCTGAGCGTGTCCGGCCTGAGCGTGTCCGGCCTGAGCGTGTCCGGCCTGAGCGTGTCCGGCCTGAGC
>JAENWO010000362.1 GCA_016649925.1 Actinomycetales bacterium | reverse complement strand
GTTCGATCTCGGAATCCATCGGGTCACCGAGCCGCAGCTCAAGCTTCGTCCCGAACACGTCCTTGACCTAGGTCCGGAAGTCCATCCAGCGGTTCGTCGTGGCGAGCAGGTGCAGGCCGAACGTCAGGCCGCGTCCGGCCAGGGCCTGGATCTCCATCTCGAGGTTGTCGAACTCGGCGCGGACCGTGGACCAGCCGTCGACGACCAGGAAGATGTCCCCGTACCCGTCGTCGGCGCGCCCCTCCCGCCGACGCTGCCGGTAGGTCTCGATGGAGTCGATGCCCTCGCTGCGGAAGTACAGCTCGCGGGCGTCGATGATCCCGTCGATCTCGGCGATGATGCGCCGGACGACGTCGGGTTCCGATCGCGTCGCGACACCGGCGACGTGCGCGAGCTGGGCCAGGGGGGCGAACGTGCCACCACCGAAGTCGAGCACGTAGAACTGGACCTCGAGCGGGGTGTGGGTCAGCGCCAGGCCCGTGACCACGGACCGGATCGCGGTGCTCTTCCCGGTCCGGGGACCGCCGACGATCGCCATGTGGCCGCCGGCACCGCTGAGGCTGATGGACAGGGTGTCGCGGCGCTGCTCGAGCGGTCGGTCGACGATTCCGAGCGGGAACGTCAGCCCCCCGACGGTGCGCCACGCCCGTGAGACGAGACCGAGGTCGGGGTCCACCGCGAGGTCCGGCATCATCTCGTCGTAGGTCTGCGGCATCACGAGCGGGGGCAGCCAGACGGCGTGCGCGGCCGGTCCCCGGCCCTTCATGCGGGCGATGGCGATGTCGAACGTCGTGCGCTTCTCCGCGGGCTCGCTCGGCGCGGGGGCCCGCTCGACCTCCTGCTCGCGGTGCAAAGACAGCACCGGCGCGGCGGTGAACGGCTCGAGCCGCGCCTCGGCGACCTGCGTGGTGGAGGCGACGCGACGCCGTCGTGCCCTCGGCGGACGAGAGACGTAGGCCGCGCGGAACTGGATCATCGTCGTGGTGTCCGGCTTGAGGTAGCCCGTGCCCGGGACGCCGGGCAGGTGGTACGCGTCCGGGACACCGAGCACGGCGCGGGACTCTGCGGCGGAGAACGTGCGCAGTCCGATCCGGTAGGACAGGTGGGACTCCAGGCCGCGGAGGCGACCCTCCTCCAGGCGCTGGGAGGAGAGCAGGAGGTGCATCTGGAGCGAGCGGCCCAGCCGGCCGATGGCGACGAAGAGGTCCACGAACTCCGGCTTCGCGGAGAGCAGCTCGGAGAACTCGTCGGCCACGATGAGCAGCGCAGGCAGCGGCGCCAGGTCGGAGCGGCCGCCTCTACGGGCCTTCTCGTAGTCCGACACGTTCGCGAAGTTCCCCGCCGCGCGCAACAGCTCCTGACGGCGCACCATCTCCCCGCGCAGCGCGTCCTGCATGCGGTCGACGAGCGTGAGCTCCTCGCCGAGGTTCGTGATGATCGCCGAGACGTGGGGCAGGTCCGCCATGCCCGCGAACGTCGCCCCGCCCTTGAAGTCGACGAGGACGAAGTTGAGGTCCTCCGAGGAGTGCGTCATCGCGAGCGCCAGCACGAGGGTGCGCAGCACCTCCGACTTGCCGGACCCGGTGGCGCCGATGATCAGGCCGTGCGGACCCATGCCCTGCTGGGCCGACTCCTTGATGTCCAGGCTGATCGGCTGGCCCTGCGCGGTCAGTCCGATCGGCACCCGGAGACGGTCGCGGGCGAGCCGGGGGCGCCAGCTGACGTCGACGTCCAGGTCCCGCACGTCGCCGAGCCCGAGGAGGTCGACGAGCTCGGCGGAGGCGGCCGTCTGGGCGCTCTCGCGTGGCTCGCCGGACTCCACCAGCAGCGGGGTGAGGCGCCGCGCGGCGGCCTCGGCGTCCGGGATGCTCAGCTGGTCGGCGATGGCGCGCTGGGGCGGGACGCCCCGGTGCAGCACCTGCATCGGGATCTTCCCGGCCTCCGGGCCGCTCGTGACCGCGGGGTGCAGCAGCAGCCGCATCGTGTTCCGGTCCCTCAGCTCCTCCCAGGACTCGGGCAGGTCAAGCACGGTGACGCCGAGGACGCCGTCGGAGGTGATGATCCCGTTGCCGGCGGGGACGTGCCCGCCGTCGACGACGAGGAGCACGTGCGGAACCGCAGAGGTGTCACCGCGGGAGAACCGGGGACGTTCGGCAAGGCCCTTGGCGAGCAGGCTCTCGATGTCGCTGAGGGTCTCCCCGATCATCCGGGCCGAGCCCACGCTGTCCCGCTCGTGGGTGGAGTGCGTGTGGGGCAGCCACTTGACCCACTCCCAGCTGGGCAGGGCCGCGGGGGAGGCGATGACGGCGATCTGCAGCTGCTCGGGCGGCACGAACGTGGCCAGGTGCGTGATCATGGCTCGGGCCAGACCGCGCGCGGGTCCCTCCGTGCCGGCGATCTCCAGCCGGGCGACGGAGCGCACGTCCACCCCGAGGGGGAGCGCCGGCTGCTCGGCGTGGGTGAGGAGGAACCGGTGCGCGGCGCTCGCGGCCACCGGGTCCAGCTGCGCCAGCGGCGACGTCTGCGGGGCCTCCAGCGTCAGCGCGAGGGGCTGGGTGGAGCGACCCACGCGGGTGGAGAGCAGGTCGGGGTCGGTGCCGGTCCGCTCCCAGACGCGGCTGCCCTCCTCGGCCACGATCGGCAGGGCGGTGGGAGCGGGCATCATCCACTCGTGGTGGTGACGCTGGCGCTGCGCGGCCTTGCGCACCGTGGACCGCATCTCGGCGAGGTAGGCGAGGTACTCGCGCCGGGCACTGGTCACGTCGGCTGAGTGCTGGGACTTCTGGCGCCACATGTTGACCCCGACCATGGACAGCGCCATGAACAGGAACAGCCCGCCCATCAGGTAGGTGCGGGCGGTGGGTGTCTGGCTGAAGGCGATGAACGCGATCGAGCCCATGCTTCCGAGCATCGGCAGCGCCGTCATGAGCGTGTTGCTGGCACCTTCGGGCTTGACCAGCTCGGGGGGTGGCTGGAGGACGATGTGACCGGTCGGAACCTTGGGCGGCGCGAGGCGCGATGCGGGTCCAACAGCCATGTCGTGGTGGCTCCTCTTCTGCAAGCGTGCCGGTCGCACCAGACTAATATGGCCGTGATCCGGGCGGGTGCGTCGTCCCACCGCGGGCGCCGAGGGGGAGGGGGGAACACATGAGCTCCTTCCCTGGCGTCCTGCTCCACGTCGTCCTGTCCCTCGGCGCGCGCCGCTCGGACGTCGCGGTGTCCTCCGACGCCCTCGTCGGGGACGTCCTGCGCGCCAGCGGGGTGGCCGTCACGTCCGGTGTGCAGGCCGTGTTCGTGGTGATCTGCATCGCGATCGGGCTCGCTGCGGCCCGGGTGCTGACCGACCGCGCGTGGGCGTACGAGCAGTGACGCGAGTGCGCGGCGGCCGGTCCTTTGCTCGGTGGTGAGTGCGACAGGTACCCTGACGCTCGTCTTGGAGACGTCGCATAGTCCGGCCTAGTGCGCGGCCCTGCTAAGGCCGTGAAGGGGGTAACCCCTTCCGTGGGTTCAAATCCCACCGTCTCCGCTCTTGGCCCGGT
>JAENWO010000340.1 GCA_016649925.1 Actinomycetales bacterium | reverse complement strand
TCCAGGACCGTGCCGGTCCGGCCCGCACGCCCCGACGGCGTAGGTCGTGTTCGTCCGCGACGTCACCCACGAGCTCCTCGACGACGTCCTCGAGGGTGACGATGCCGGACGTGCCGCCGTACTCGTCCTCGACGACCGCCATCTGCAGGCCGCGGTCGCGCAGGTCGAGGAGCAGCGGGCCGAGCCGGATGGTCTCCGGGACCCGGGGCGCGTCGTCCATCAGCGCACCGACCGGTACGTCGGCGCGGCGTTCGAACGGCACGCCGATCGCCCGGCGTAGGTGCACGAGACCGACGATCTCGTCGGGTGAGTCCTCGATCACCGGGAACCGCGAGTGACCCGTCGTGCGGGCCAGGGCGACGATGTCGGCCGCGGTGTCGTCCCGGCTGAGCGTCTGCATCCGCATGCGGTCCGTCATCACGTCGACGGCGGTGAGCCGCCCGAGCCCGATCGAGCGGGTGAGCAGGGTGGCGGTGGAGACGTCGAGCGTCCCGGCCTCGGCCGAATGCCGCACGAGCGCGGCAAGCTCCGTGGCGGACCGCCAGCCGCTGAGCTCCTCGCGCGGCTCGACGCCGAACCGGCGGAGCACGCTGTTGGCCGAGCCGTTCAGCACGGTGATGACCGGGCGCAGCGCGGTGGTGAAGCCGTGCTGCAGCCCGATGACGGCCCTCGCCACCTTCATCGGGTCGGAGATCGCCCAGTTCTTCGGCACGAGCTCGCCGAACACCATGGAGAACGTGTTGACGATGACCAGGCTCACCGTGACGGCGACGGCGGTGGCTGCGGCCTCGGCGAGGGTGGTCCGCCCGAGCGGGACGGCGAGGAGGTTCGCGACCGCGGACTGCATCGTGTAGCCGAGCAGGATGGTGGTCAGCGTGATGCCGACCTGCGCGCCGGAGAGCTCGGTGGACAGGTGGCGCAGTGCCTGACCCACGGTCGCGGCGCGCTTGTCCCCTCCGGCGATGCGACGGTCGACGGCCCCCGGGTCGATCGCGACGAGCGCGAACTCGGCCGAGACGAACAGCGCGGTGCCGGCGGTGAGCAGGACACCGAACCCGACGAACAACCAGTCGACGATCATCGTGTCCCGTCGAGCCGATGAGCGGCGGTATGGCCAGACATAATGCGAGTCAGACTATCGCCCGTGGCGCGGGTCGCCAGAAGAGGGGTGTGTGCGACAGTTTCCCCATGTCGAGTGCGCAGCAGAGCACCGTGGTGCTCATCGTCGAGGACGAGCCGGAGATCGCGACGCAGATCGCGCGTCGCCTGGAGGCCGAGGGCTGGAAGGCGCACACGGTGGGCGACGGCCACGCCGGTGTCGAGGCGGCCACCACGTTGCACCCGGACCTGATCGTGCTGGACGTCATGCTCCCGGGGATCGACGGGCTGGAGGTGTGTCGACGCATCCAGGCGGACCAGGCGGCCGACGGCCGGCCGGCGGCCCCGATCCTGATGCTCACCGCACGCGACGACGAGACGGACATGCTCATCGGCCTGGGGGTCGGCGCCGACGACTACATGACCAAGCCGTTCTCGATGCGCGAGCTGCTCGCCCGGCTCAAGGTCCTCCTTCGCCGCGTGGAGCGGGCCCGCCACACCCCCGCCGCCGCCGGCGAACCCCCGCTCGTGCTCGGGGACCTGGTGATCGACCGGGCCGCGCGGCGCGTCAGCCGCGACGGCGGCGAGGCGCACCTGACCCCGACCGAGTTCGACCTGCTCGTCTGCCTCGCGCTCAGCCCCCGCGCCGTCCTCTCCCGCGAGCGCCTGCTTGCCGAGGTGTGGGACTGGGCGGACGCCTCGGGCACCCGGACCGTGGACTCCCACGTCAAGGCGCTGCGCCGCAAGCTGGGGCCCGACCTGATCCGCACGGTGCACGGCGTCGGCTACGCCCTCGAACCGACGTCCTGAGCGGCGGATGAAGTCGCCGCCGCCGCGCGTCCGGCACGCTCGCTCCACCGTGCTGAACTGGCGCCAGCGCCTGGCGGCCACGCTCGGGGACCTGCGCCCGTTGGACCCGGTGCGCTCGATCAAGATGAAGCTGATCGTGATCATCGCGGCCACGGTGGCGATGTACACCCTCGTCACGTGGGCGGGCATCCGGTTCGGCTTCGGGGTGCTTCGCACGTTCCCGGTGGCGCTCGTCTCCTCCCTCGTGCTGACGCAGATCCTCGCCCGCGGGATGACCCGGCCGCTGCGGGAGATGACAGCGGCGGCCCGTTCGATGGCGCGCGGTGACTACAGCACCCGGGTGCACACGAACAGCCAGGACGAGGTGGGCGAGCTCGCCGCGGCGTTCAACTCGATGGCGCAGGACCTCGACTCCCTCGACGCCCAGCGCCGGGAGATGGTCGCGAACGTGTCCCACGAGCTGCGCACGCCCGTCGCCGCGCTGCGGGCGCAGCTGGAGAACATGGCCGACGGCGTCGTGCAGCCCGACGAGGCGGCGCTGGCCGGGGCGCTCACCCAGATCGAACGGCTCTCCCGCCTGATCACCTACCTGCTCGACCTCTCGCGACTGGAGGCGGGAGCGGCCGACCTCGACCTCGCCGAGATCGACGTGCAGGAGTTCCTCAGCGAGATCGCGTCCCAGACGCAGGACGTGGCCACCGGGAACGGTCGCCACCTGCACTGGGAGGTGACGACGATCCCGTCGGACCTGCGGCTGCTTGCCGACGACGAGCGCCTGCGTCAGGTCATCTCCAACCTGCTCGGGAACGCCTCGCGCCACTCGCCCGAGGGCGGCACCGTAGCCCTGCGGGCCCGCTACGCCGCGACGACCGACGAGGTGGTCATCGACGTGCTCGACGAAGGTCACGGCATCCCGCTCGCCGACCGGGAGAAGGTGTTCGAGCGGTTCGAGCGCGGCAACGCGCCCGCCCAGACCGGCGCGCAGAGCACCGGTGGGACGGGCCTCGGCCTGGCGATCGCCCGCTGGGCAGTGAGCCTGCACGGCGGGACGATCGCCGTCGTCGACCCGCCCGGGAAGACGGGGATGATGATCAGGGTGAGCCTGCCCGCCCGGGGTCCCCGGCCGGCGCACGGCCGCGCGGTCACCGGCGAGGGCTGACGACGACGACGTGCCCACCGGGACAACCGGTGGCCGCGCCGGTGGGCCGTCCGCGCCGGTGGGCCGTCCGCGCCCATCGTCCGTCCGCGCCCGCTGACAAGGGCACAGGTAATCCGGTTGTGGTTCTGACCTGCTGTTGACCCTGCCTTGAACCCATCCGTGGCACCGACGTCAGCCGTGTCACATTTCGGCGGCGGGAGGCCTGCGGGCGCGGTGTTTGTGGTGTTCGTCACCTAGGCTGGTGGGGACGTATCCGTCTTATCAGACCTTGGAAGAGGGCGATCCTCGCGTGTCCCGACAGACACCCCACGACCCCATGTCCACGCCGGCGTCCTTCGGCGGCAACGAATGGCTCATCGAGGAGCTCTTCACCCAGTACCAGAAGGACAAGTCTCTCGTTGACCCCACCTGGTGGGAGTTTTTCGAGGACTACCGGCCGGCCGAGCTGAACGGCGAGGCCAGCACGGGCAGCACCCCGGCCGCGCGCAACGGTGCCTCGGCCAAGCCGGCGGCGGCGCAGTCCGGTGCCCCGCAGAACGGCACCCCACAGAAGACGAGCACTCGGCCGTCGGCGGTGCCCCGCGCCGTCCCGCGGACGCCCGAGCCGGGCCCGAGGCCGGCCGCGGAGCCCAAGCCCGCGGACGCCACCTCCCACTCCCCCGACTCGGCCACCCGGCCCGACCC
>JAENWO010000149.1 GCA_016649925.1 Actinomycetales bacterium | reverse complement strand
CGGCGGCACCGACAACAAGTCCCTCGCCCGCCTCGGCATCACCGGCTACGGCTTCGCCCCGCTGCGGCTGCCGGCCGACATGGACTTCGCCGGGATGTTCCACGGAGTGGACGAACGGGTCCCGGTGGAGTCACTGGAGTTCGGGGTCCGGGTGATGGAGCGCTTCCTGCGGACCTGCTGAGCGGCGCTTCCTGCGGACCTGCGTCGGGAGCGCTCGGCTCAGAGCGTGCTGCGGACCCGGATGATCCGGCGGCGGAGCCAGACCTTGCGGTCCCCGCCGACGTACAGCCGAAGCCGGGACAGCTCCCACCGGCCGTACTCGGCCTCCTCGGTGAGGAGGCGACGCAGGTCGCCGCGGCTGGTGCTGCGTGGCAGGGTGAGGACGCGGACCTCGTACTGGCGGATGGACCCGACGCCGGGGCTGGCCAGGGATGCGTGCTGCATGTGTTCACCATATAGCGGTAATTAGCGGTGTCCTTCGCTCCCGCGGGACGCTACCGTCAGCACATGGCTACCGACCCGCGCCCCGCTCTCGACCGACTCATCGCTGCCTTCGAGGCGCACCTCGACGCCGTCACGTCTTCTCGTGACGAGGACGCACCCGCCGTCATCGCGGCGACGAACACCCTTGCCGACGCTTTCGAGACCTACGACGAGGCGCTGTACGAGGCGCACGGCATCGACACCCCGTTCGTGGTGTACGACGGCGAGGACGATGAGGACGACTTCGACGAGGACGACGACGACGAGGACGAGGACGAGCGTTCGGACGAGGACGAGGACGAGGACGAGCGTTCGGACGAGGACGAGCGTTCGGACGAGGATTCGGACGAGGACGACGACGGTTCGGACGACCAGCACTGAGTCAGCGTCGCTCGGGATAGCCCCACGACGGCGCGGTGACCTCGTCCAGCACGGTCCGGATCTCCCGCGGGAGCTCCAGGTCCGCCGCGGCGAGCGAGCCGCGCAGCTGTGCCGGGGTCCGCGCGCCCACGATGGCGCTCGCGATCCCCTCGGCGTCCCTGGCCCAGGCGAGGGCGACTTCGACCGGGGAGCGGCCGAGGCCCTCGGCGGCGGTCGCGACGGCCTCCACGACGCCACGGGCCTCCTGCGTCAGGTAGGGCTCCACGAATCCCCGCAGGTGCGGTGAGGCCGCCCGGGAGTCCGCCGGCACCGAGCGGCGGTACTTCCCGCTGAGCACCCCGCGCCCCAGCGGTGACCAGGCCAGGATCCCGACGCCGAGCGCCTGGGCCGCGGGCACGACCTCCCGCTCGATCCCGCGCTGCAGGAGGGAGTACTCCATCTGGGCGGCGGTGAGGAACGTCTCGTCCTCCTCGAGCTGGGCGGCCGCCGTGGCGATCTGCCAGGCCGGGAAGTTCGAGAGCCCGACGTAACGCGTCCGCCCGGTGCGCACCGCGTGCCGCAGCGCCGAGACGGTTTCGCGCAGCGGGGTCCCCGGGTCCGGGGCATGAACCAGCCACAGGTCGAGGTGGTCGGTGCCGAGCCGGGCCAGGCTCTCCTCGAGGGAGTCCAGGAGCGCGCCGCGTGAGGAATCGATCCGGCCGCCCCGGACGCCCGACTTGGAGCACAGGACGATCTCGTCCCGGTCCATCGTCTCGGCCAGGAGCGACCCGATGACCTCCTCGGCGGCGCCGTCGCCGTAGGTCGCGGCGGTGTCCACGAGCGTGCCGCCGGCGTCGAGGAACGCGCGCAGCTGCTCCGCGGCCTCGTGCTCGTCCGTGTCCCGGCCCCACGTCATCGTGCCCAGGCCCACCGATGAGACCCGCAAGCCGCTGCTGCCCACACGCCGTGACTCCATGAGGCGAAGGCTACCGGCGCTGGCGTCTACCCTTGGACCCCGTGACATGGTGGGAAGCACTGATCCTGGGGTTCGTCCAAGGCCTGACCGAGTTCCTCCCGGTCTCCTCGAGCGCGCACCTGCGGATCGTCGGGGACGTGTTGCCGGGCGGAGGTGATCCTGGAGCCGCGTTCACGGCGATCACGCAGATCGGGACCGAGGCCGCCGTCGTGCTTTACTTCCGGCGCGACATCGCGCGGATCGCCAGCCGGTGGGCGAGGTCCCTGCCGATCGGGCCGTGGCGCGCTCAGGTGCCGAGCAACGACCCGGACGCCCGGATGGGCTGGCTCATCATCCTCGGCTCCATCCCCATCGTCGTGCTCGGGCTGCTCTTCCAGGATGCGATCGAGCAGTCCCTGCGCAACCTCTACCTGACCGCCCTCGTGCTCGCGTTGTTCGGCGTCATCCTCGGCGTCGCCGACGTGCGTGGCACGAAGGTCAGGACCCTCGACCAGCTCACCTGGCGGCACGGCATCTGGTACGGGCTGGCGCAGGCGCTGGCGCTCATCCCGGGTGTCTCCCGCTCGGGCGGCACCATCACCGCTGGTCTGCTGATGGGGTACACCCGTGAGGCGGCGGCTCGGTACTCCTTCCTGTTGGCGATCCCCGCCGTCCTCGGCGCCGGCTTCTTCCAGCTGGTCAAGAGCGGCGGGACGGGCGGAGGGGCGGGTTTCTGGGCGACGCTGCTCGCGACGCTCGTGGCGTTCGTGGTGGGCTACCTCGTCATCATCGCCTTCCTCAAGATCGTCTCCACCTACTCCTACCGAGGCTTCGTGTACTACCGCATCGGCCTCGCCGTCGTGGTCGTCCTGCTGCTGTCCGTGGGCGTGCTGCATGCCCTCCCGACCAGCGGATAGGGTGAGGCAGTGCAGTCTTGGCCCGCTCCCGTCCTCCCTGAGCTCCCGGGCCGAGGCCCCGTCCCGAGGCTGCACGACACCGCAACCGGCACGAACGTGGAGGCCTCGCCCGACGGCGTCGCCACCCTCTACGTCTGCGGGATCACCCCGTACGACTCCACCCACCTGGGGCACGCGTTCACCTACGTGGCGTTCGACACCCTTGGTCGCGTCTGGCGTGACGCCGGTCTGCAGGTGCGTTACGCGCAGAACGTGACGGACGTCGACGACCCGCTGCTCGAGCGTGCGATCGCCACCGGCGTGGCGTGGGAGGACCTCGCCGCGGACCAGATCGGCCTGTTCCGTGCCGACATGGAGTCCCTCAGGGTCATCCCGCCGGAGCACTACGTCGGCGTGGTCGAGTCCATCGGGCTGGTGGTCAAGGCCGTCGTGCGGCTGCTCGCGACGGGTGCCGCCTACCGGGTGGACACCGACGTCTACGCCGACCTGAGCGTGGACCCACGCTTCGGTTCGCTCTCCCACCTCGGCGCCGAGGAGATGGACGCGTTCTTCGCGGAACGCGGCGGCGACCCCGAGCGCGCGGGCAAGCGGCACCCGCTCGACCCTCTGCTGTGGCGCGGCGCCCGCGTGGGGGAGCCGAGCTGGGACGGACGCAGCCTGGGGCGCGGCCGCCCGGGCTGGCACATCGAGTGTGCGGCCATCGCCGAGCACTACCTCGGGGTCCCGTTCCTCGTCCAGGGCGGCGGGACGGACCTGATCTTCCCCCACCACGAGATGAGCACGAGCCACCTCCGGCTGATGACGTCCTGCCCCGACCCCGCGGCGGTGTTCATTCATACCGGTCTCGTCGGCTTCGAGGGCCACAAGATGAGCAAGTCCCGCGGCAACCTCGTCTTCGTCTCCCGGCTCCTGGCCGACGGCGTGCCCGCCGGGACGATCCGCCTCGCCATCCTCGCCCACCACTACGCGCAGGACTGGGAGTACACCGGCGCGGACCTGGCGACGGCGGGGGAGCGCCTCGCCTCCTGGCGGGCCGCGGCCGCGACGACGCCGGACGGCGGATCCGGCGACGAACCCGGTTCGGGTGCCCGGGAGACCCTGGCGCGGATGCGCGAGGCCCTCGCCGACAACCTCGATACTGCCCGCGCGCTCACCGCGGTCGACGACTGGGCCGAGACGGGCACGGCCGAGGGCGTCGTGCTGGACGCGGTCGACGCGCTGCTGGGTATCGACCTGCGGTAGTCGCCGGGCTGCCGTGGTGATCGGGGCCCGTCGCCGCCGGTCCGGTCAGCCGCCGCCGGTCGTCCCGCCGCCCTTGTCCCGACGGCGCAGGTACCGCTCGAACTCCCGCGCGATGGCATCGCCACTGGCTTCGGGCAGCTCGGCGGTGTCCTTCGCCTCCTCGAGCTGGCGGACGTAGTCGGCGATCTCCGGGTCGTCGGAGGCGAGCTCGTCGACGCCGAGCTGCCACGCCTGCGCGTCCTCGGCCAGCTCACCGACCGGCACCGGCTCACCGAACAGCTCCTCCAGGCCGGCGAGCAGGGCGAGGGTGGCCTTCGGGGACGGGGGCTGCGCGACGTAGTGCGGCACCGCGGCCCACAGGGTCAGCGCGTGGATGCCGCGCTCGGCGGCCATCTGCGCTAGCACGCCGACGATCCCGGTCGGACCCTCGTAGTCGCTGCCCTCGATGCCCAGCAGCGCCTGCACGCGCGGGTCGTCGGACGTCGTCTGCACCGGGATGGGTCGGGTGTGCGGCACGTCCGCGAGCAGCGCACCGACGCACACCACGGTGCGCACGCCGAGCTCCTCCGCGGCGTCGAGGATCTCGTTGCAGTACGAACGCCACCGCATGGAGGGCTCCACGCCCTGGACGAGGACCAGGCTCCGGCCGGCCTGCGGGCTGATCGCCAGCGAGACCGTGGTGCTCGGCCAGGAGAGCACGCGTACGCCGTCGGGGACGGGCGTGACGACCGGCCGGTTCACCTGGAAGTCGTGGTAGTTCTCCGGGTCCAGCGTGCGCACCTCCCGGGCGTTCCACGCGAGGGCCAGATCCGCCACGGCACTGCTCGCGGCAGCGCCGGCGTCGTTCCACCCCTCGAACGCCGCGACCATCATGGCGGGCGGAAACTCCGTGGATTCCTCGGAGCCGAGGTGGCGGGCGGTACTCACCCCACTATTCTAACCAAGACCTGGCCTAGACTGGCGTGCCGTGCCCCTCACCACCGTGTCCCCGCTCGCCGCTGTCCTCTGGGACATGGACGGCACTCTCGTCGACACCGAGCCGTACTGGATCGCCGCGGAGATCGAGCTTTCCGCCGAGCACGGGGGCTCGTGGGACTCCTCGCTCGCACTCGATCTCGTCGGTCGGGCCCTGGAGGACACCGCGGAGGTGCTGCGCGAACGCGCGGGCATCCCGCTGCCCACCGAGGACATCATCGACGCGCTGCTCGAGAAGGTCGTCAGCCGCGTGATGGACGGCGGGGTGCCGTGGCGTCCAGGTGCGGCCGAGCTGCTGCACGGCCTGCGCGCCCAGAACGTGCCTTGCGCGCTCGTCACGATGTCCTGGCGGCGCCTCGCAGACGTCGTCCTCGAGGTGCTGCCCGAGGGCACGTTCACCACCGTCGTGACCGGGGACCAGGTGACCCACGGCAAGCCGCACCCGGAGCCCTACCTGCTGGCGGCCCGGCGCCTGGGCGTGGACCCGCGCCACTGCGTCGCGATCGAGGACTCCATGCCCGGGATCACCTCGGCGGAGGCGGCCGGCGTCCCCACCGTCGGCGTCGAGGCTTACATCCCGATCCCGTGCGCCCCCGGCCGTAGCCGGCTCCTCACGCTCGAGGGCACTTCCGTGGCGGACCTGCGCCGGATCGCGACCGGTGAGGTGTATGACCACGCCGGCATCTCCTGAGACCCGCGGCTGGCGGGTCGGCCGGTTCGGCGGCGCGCCGGTCATCGTCACCCCGGGCTGGGGGATCATCGCCATCGTCCTCGTCGTCGCGTTCGCGCCGTGGATCGACGCGCGACTGGGGCTCGGGCCGATGTCCTACGTCGGCGCTACCGCGATCCCGGTCCTGCTGTTCGTCTCCGTCCTCCTCCACGAGCTGGCTCACGGGCTGGTCGCCCGCCGGCTGGGTGTGGGGGTGGAGGAGTACGTCGTCTCGCTCTGGGGCGGTCACACCGCCTTCACCGGCGCGATCCGGCGGCCGGGCGCGTCCGCGGCGATCGCCGTCGCCGGTCCGCTGACGAACGCCGTCCTCGCCGTCATCTTTTTCCTCCTCGCGCGCAACGCCGACGGCGTCACCGCCCTCGCGCTCTCGGCGGCCACCTACTCCAACGCCGTCGTCGCGGTGTTCAACCTCCTGCCCGCCCTGCCGATGGACGGTGGCAAGCTGCTCGAGGCGCTCATCTGGAAGGTGCGCGGGGACCGGCTCGGGGGAACGATCGCGGCCGGCCGCCTGGGCCAGGTGCTCGCGATCGCGCTGCCCGTGGTGCTCGTCGGCTATCCCTTTCTGCGCGGCTCCCGGCCGGACATCTTCACGGCCGTGTGGGCCGTGTTGCTCGGTTCCGTACTGTGGACCGGCGCCAGTGCCTCGGTCCGCGCGGCCAACGCCCAGCGCAGCGCCGGCACCGTCGACCTGCGCCGGCTTGCCGTCGGCGTCCATGTACTGCCCGCCCTGGCCTGGGTCGCCGACCTCGACCGCGCCCGGTCCGCGGCGCCCGCCGCACCGACCGTCCTGGTGGACAACCGCGGGATG
>JAENWO010000285.1 GCA_016649925.1 Actinomycetales bacterium | reverse complement strand
TCCAGGGACGGGGGGTTCGCGACGAGCGAGCGCGGCTGGAGCCGGGCGACGGCGGCGAGGACCGCCGGCAGCTCCGCGTCGTCGACCGCGAAGGTGATGTGGCCGTCGAGCGCCTGAAGGTCGTGCACCCCGGGCAGGGCCGCGAGACCGTCGGCGCCGCCGTCGAGCACGACGGTCACCTGCGAGCGCGTCAGGTGGCGGAGCTGCGCGATGGTGCCCGCCTCGACCGTGGCGCCGTCGCGAATGATCGTCACGCGGTCGGCGAGCTTCTCCACCTCGGCGAAGATGTGGCTGGACAGCAGCACCGAGCGGCCGGCGCGCTTCACCTCGCGGATGGACTCGGTGAACGCCGCTTCCATCAGCGGGTCGAGGCCCGACGTCGGCTCGTCGAGCAGCAGCAGCTCGGCCTCCGACGCGAGGGCCGCGACGAGCGCGACCTTCTGCCGGTTGCCCTTGGAGTACGCACGGGCCTTCTTCGTCGGGTCGAGCTCGAACCGGTCGAGCATCGCCCGCTTGCGCTTCGGGTCGAGGGAGCCGGACAGCCGGGACAGGATGTCGATCGCCTCGCCGCCGGTGAGGTTCGGCCACAGGGTGACGTCCCCGGGCACGTAGGCGATCGACCGGTGCAGGCGGACAGCGTCCGCCCACGGGTCGCCGCCCAGGACGGTCGCCCGGCCGCCGTCGGCGCGCAGCAGCCCGAGCAGGATGCGGATCGTCGTCGACTTGCCGGAGCCGTTCGGCCCGAGGAACCCGGTGACCTGACCGGCGGGGACCGTCAGGTCGAGGCCACGCAGGGCGTGGACGCTGCCGAAGCTCTTCTCCAGGCCCTCGATCTCGACGGCCATCTCGTGTGCGGGCATCGTGCTTCCTTCGTCTGCAGGGTGGAACGAAGCGGGCGGCGGGTGCCGTCACGCGGTCTGGGGTTGGGACTCGGCGCCAGTCCGGCCCCCCGGCGGCTCCCACCGGTAGCGCAGGTAGTCGTCGAGCATCTCGCGGCCCGTCAGCAGGCCCTCGGTGTACAGCTCGAGGATCGGCAGGATCATGTCTGCCTGGCCGGCGCGCAGTGACGCGACGAACTCATCGGGGGTGGGGTCGGGCGCCGTGAGGAACTGCACGAGCATCGCGCCCATCGTCTGGTAGGTGAGGTAGCGCAGCCGCGCCTCCTCGTCGCGCGACGGGCGCGCCAACCCGCTGGCGACACTTTCGGCCATGATCACCCGGGCGTGCTCGACGAGGCTCTCCAGGAAGCTCTGAGCCGGCCGCCCACCCGCGTGGATCGCGCGGAGCATGTACACGAGGATCGTGCTGGCGACGTCCGGTCCTGTCAGATGCTCGAGCAGGTACCCGCTCGGGCCGGCGAGCGCCTCCGTCTTCAGCGCGTGGTAGCGCCGCAGCACCTCCGCATCGCACTCGATGCGCAGCGCCGCCTTCGAGCCGAAGTGGTGCGTGATGAGCCCGGGCGAGACACCGGCGCGGCCCGCAATCATCCGGAACGAGGCGTCGAACCCGTCTTCCGCGAAGCACTCGATCGCCACGTCGCGGATCCTCGCCCGCGCGGTGAGGTCGGACGCCGAACGCTCGTCCGGGCTGGTGGCTGTACGCACGACCAGCATGCTATACACGTGACCAGTCGCGCAGCAAGCACGATTGCGCCCGCCCAACGGTGCCCGCCGTCAGCCCTGCCGCGGGCGGCGCCAACGGGGTTCCGACGGACGTCAACCTCTGCGCGCCTGGGCAGATTCGAACTGCCGACACCCGCTTCAGGAGAAAGGCAAACCCCCGCACGGCTCGTGCGTGACCTGCGGCAATACCCGCCCGGAGCGCCGTGGATGCGAGGGTTCCAGGCTCTGCACGGACCCGACACGGACCCGGCCGCCGCCCACAGCCCCGCTGCCCGGCCTTACTCCTGTGTCCCTCGGCGTCGGCGGATGAGCTCGGCCAGCGGGACGAGCTCGTGGTCGACGATGTCCTCGATCATCGCGGGATCGACCCGGAAGTACTCGTGAACCACGACGTTGCGCAACCCCGCGATGGCTGCCCACGGCACCGTTGGGTCGGACTTGGCTTCGTCGGGTAGGGCACGGACCGCCTCGCCGATCACGGCGAGGTTGCGCAGCACCGCGTCGTAGGCCATCGACGAGAGCGCTCGGTCGTCTGCGTCGAGGTAGCGACGGTGGGCGAGCGTCCGCTCGATCGCCGCCAGGATGTCGGCGAAACGGTCCTCGGCCGAGCGGCTCACAGCGGAACTGCGTCCGCGTGGGCGCTCTGCGCGACCGGCTCGCGCAGCAGCGCGTCGGTCACGACATCGACCCGGACTCCGAGGATCTCGCTCAGCTCCTCACCGATCCCCGCCACCCGTAGCAAGACGTTGCCGTCGACCGGGTCGAGATCCACCAGCAGGTCGAGGTCACTTGCCACGTCCGCGTCGCCGCGAGCCACCGACCCGAACAGCCGCGGACGGGTCGCCCCGTAACGCGCGAGAACCTCATCGACGCGTGCATGGTCGCGCTCGAGCGCCTCCCGAAGGGAGCGGGCTGCGCGCGTCGGCACTGACATGAGTCCAGGGTAGCGATCCGTCCCGGAACAGTCCCAGAGGAAGGCCCGTCCCCCCGGAGGTGACGTTCAGGAGCCCCGACCGTGTGCCGGGACCTGGAGGGCCGCGGCGCGTTCACCGGATGCAGAAGACGGTCCCGTCGGTGGCAACGTTGCAGTCCAAGACCTGGGCGTCGTTGACAACCGTGGGGGGGACGGCGTCGACGAGCGTCCGCGTGACGACGGTCTGGCCGGTCACCGTCCCGGCGGAGATGCCGTCATGGGACTGGGTGGCGACGTCGCGTTCCCCGACGAGGTCGCCGTTCGCGGGGTCGATCACGAGCTCGGTGCGGGTGCCGTTGTGCGACTCGTATCTGCCGAAGGCGATGCCACTTGCTGTGCCGACGGTGGCCGCTCGCGAGGTGATCTCGACGCCGGGAATCGTGGCCAGCACGCGGTACAGGGCGCTGCGGAGGTCGGCGGGGACGACCCCCGACCTGAGGATGTCCGCGACATACACGAACGCCTCGCCATCAGTGGAGTTCCCGCCGCCCGCCGAGTCGTCGTAGAGGCGTTGGCGCAGGGCCGACGCATCTCGCGGGAGTTGGGCGAGGAAGGCAGGGTTAGGGCCCTGCCACGTCCCGGGGGTGTCGTTGGGGGCGAGGTCAGTGGTCCAGCCTTCGGTGCTCCCGTCGAGCCAGCTGGCGAGCTCGGCGGACGTGACTGGCTCGCCTGCGAGCTGCCGCACCAAGCTGGCAGGGCCGTCGGCGAAGTAACTTGGTTGCGAGCCGTCGGCCGAGAGGTAGGCGGTGCGGTTGCGAGACTCGAGGATCGCGACCTGCGCCCCCGGATCGGTGGATGCCGTGTCGATGATCCCGAGGCTGAACCCCGTCGTTCTGACTTCCCACCACTGTCCGGGCTTCGCGGTCGGGTCGACGGCGGTGAGGTGCTGGGCCGCCTGGGTCAACATGGTCACGGCGTCGGCCGACGCGCTCGGCGCTTTGGTCAGCGCCGGTGCAATGACCAGCAAGGCGGCAGCGGCCGCAGCGACCGGTGCCACGAGGAGGAGGCTGCGGGGCACGCCCCGCCGGGCGCGGTCCGGGGACGTGCCGTGGTCCTCGACCGATCGACTCGAGATGGAGTGGGCCGAAGCGCTGAGGTAGGCGTCGCCGTAGCCCGCGAGTCCTCTGGCCGGATCGGCGTCCCTGAGCTGGTCGAACAGGCTGGTAGTCATTGGATCTCCTCCACGGCAGACCTCAGAGCGAGGGGCAGGCGGGCAGGCGTCGGGTCTTGCTGGAGCAGGGCTTCGGCGCGCCGTTTGGCGCGATGCAGGCGAACGCGAGCCGCAGTGCTGCTGATGACGAGCACGTAGGCGATCTCATCGGTGCTGAGCTGCTCCCACGCCCACAGCCTCAGCACCTCGCGGTCGCGAGGTGAGAGATCGGCCATCACCCGGGCGACCGCGGTCTCACGGTCGACCTGGGCAATGACACCGTCCGCGATGTCTGTCGGATCACGGCCGGGCTCATCCATCTGCGCGGACCGGGACGCCAAGGCTGCACGCCGCGACCTGCTGCGATGGCTGTGCTGGATCTGGTGAGCAGCGGTGCGGTAGAGCCACGGCAGGGGTTCGGCGGGGACGTTCGAGCGGTACTTCCAGGCGGTGGCAAAGACCTCGGCAACGATGTCGTCGGCGTCGCCTGGACAACGACGGGTCGCGTAGGCCAGCACCTTGTTCCCGCACTCGAGAAACAACGCCTCGAACCAGTCGCTGTCCCGCCCCGCGTCCTCGCTCATCCGCCCC
>JAENWO010000059.1 GCA_016649925.1 Actinomycetales bacterium | reverse complement strand
GGCCGATCCCCGCGTAGGGGCGCTCGCTCCGGCGCTGGCCGGCGAGGCGCTACTTCTTCGTGTCCTTCTTGTCGGATTTCTTCTTCGGGTTTTTCTTCTTCTTCTCGGACGCCGCGACGTCGCCCTGGCGGGCCTGCTCGGGCGTGGAGGAGTCGTCGGACCGCTCGGTCGAGACCCGGTCCGGCTCCGCCATGGTGGCGGCGAGTCGGCGTTTCTCCACCGCGGGCCTGAAGTCCGCCTTCGGCCAGCCGAGGTCCAGTCCGGCGAGCGCGCCATGGAGCAGCTCGGTCACCGCGAGCCGCGCGTACCACTTGTGATCCGCAGGAACCACGTGCCACGGCGCGGTTCCGGTGGAGGTGGAGGTGAACATCTCCTGGTAGGCCGCCTGGAAGTCGCCCCACTTCTTGCGGGTGTCGATGTCGCCGGGCTCGTACTTCCAGTACTTGTCAGGTCGCTCGAGACGTTCCCGCAGCCGCGCGCCCTGCTCCTCGTAGGACACCATCAGCGCGACCTTGATCAGCGTCGTCCCGCTCGCCATGATGCCCTCGTCGAACCGGTTGAGCTCGGCGTAGCGACGAACGTTGACCTCCGGTGGCTCCAGCTCATCCACCTTGACGACGAGCACCTGCTCGTAGTGGGAGCGGTCGAACACGCCGATCTTGCCCGGTTGGGGCAGTGCACGCCGGATGCGCCACAGGTGGTGGTGGCTCGTCTCGATGGGCGTCGGCACCCCGAAGGAAGCGAGCGAGACGCCCTGCGGGTCCACCATCCCGATGACGTGGCGCACGATGCCGCCCTTGCCGGCGGTGTCCAGTCCCTGCAGGACCAGCAGGACCGACCGGTCCCCGCCGGTGCGGCCGTGTGCGAACAGGCGCTCCTGGAGGTCCGAGAGGTCCGCCCCGCGAGCGGTCGTCGCGTCCTCGGCGGCGTCCTTGTCGCCCGTCCAACCGGGTGTGCCGGCGCGGTCGAGTTCCTCGAGACGGAAACCCGGTCCCGCGCGCAGCGCCTCGGCGGGCGGGACCGTCCAGAGCGAGTCGTTCCCCATCGTTCCTCCTCATCGGCCGGCGCCGCCGCCGTCGGCGCCTCCCCGTCGTCGGCTCGCGCGGTGTGCTCACCGCGTGAGCGGTCCTTCAGGGCAACCCTAGGGGAGGGCTGTTCTCACCGCAGCGAGAAGGCGGTGATGGCCACAGCGACGTAGTTGCAGGCGTAGCCGATCACGGTGCCGACGTGGAAGATCTCGTGGAAGCCGAACCACCGCGGGCTCGGGTTGGGGCGCTTGAGGCCGTAGACCACCGCGCCGAGCGTGTACGCGAGCCCACCCGCCATGATCAGCCACGCGACGGTGGGACCACCGGAGTGCCAGAACGCCGGGATGAAGCCCACGGCGACCCAGCCGAGCGCGAGGTATACCGGGACGTAGAACCAGCGCGGCGCGCCGAGCCAGAACACCCGCGCGAGGATGCCGATCAGGGCACCGGACCACACCACCCAGAGCAGGATCGTCGCGGTTCGGTTCGACAGCAGCAGCACCGCGAGCGGGGTATAGGTACCGGCGATGACGAGGAAGATGTTGGCGTGGTCCATCCGGCGCAGCACCCCGAACACGCGGGGTGACCAGGTGCCGCGGTGGTAGACCGCGCTCGTGACGAACAGCAGGATCGTCGCGGCGGCGAACACCGCCGTCGAGATCCTCGCCGCGGGGGTCGGTGACCGGGCGACCAGAGCGATGCCGAGGATGATGGACACAGGTGCCATGCCCGCGTGGATCCAGCCACGCAGCAGCGGCTTCAGAGCGCCCGCCGCACCCTCGGCGCCGTCCCCGGTCGCAGACTTCGGGCGTGCCGCCACCCGGGCCTCCTGACGTGTGCGTGCCCCGCGGGACCGGGGCCTTCCGGACCAGACTCTACTCACGTAGGTTACGCAAGCGTAAGTTTGAGGAGCCGGATCGCGTTGTAGCGTGAGCGCAGCGGTCGTATCGGCGGTCCGCTCGGTTTATCAGGAGAGGAGCGCCCCAGCCCGATGCGTCCACCGGCCTTCCTCTACGGACTTTACGAACGTCGTCTCTTCGCTGCGCTCCACGGCAGCACCCTGCCCCACCACGTCGGCGTCATGCTCGACGGGAACCGACGCTGGGCCCGGTCGGTGGGCCTCGAAACGGTGCAGGGCCACCAGGCGGGGGCGGACCGCATCACGGACCTGCTCGGCTGGTGCGAGGAGGCCGGGGTCGAGCTGGTCACGCTGTGGATGCTCTCCACCGACAACCTCCGGCGGGACTCCCAGGAAGTCGAGGACCTGCTGGAGATCATCGCCGCCACGGTGGCGAAGCTCGCCAAGACCCGACGGTGGCGGTTGCGCATGGTCGGGGAGCTGGACCTGCTGCCCGAACCGATCACCGAGCGGCTCCGCGCCGCCGAGGCGATCACGCGTGACGTCGAGGGCATGCACCTGAACATCGCCGTCGGCTACGGCGGGCGTCACGAGATCGCGAGCGCGGTCAAGTCCCTCCTCAAGGAGCACGCCGAGGCCGGCGCTTCGCTCAAGGAGCTCGCGGACATCATCACCGTCGAGCACATCTCCGAGCACCTCTACACGAAGGGGCAGCCGGACCCCGACCTGGTGATCCGCACCTCGGGCGAGCAGCGCCTCGGCGGGTTCCTGCTCTGGCAGAGCGCCCACAGCGAGTTCTACTTCTGCGAGGCGTACTGGCCGGACTTCCGGCGCGTCGACTTCCTCCGCGCGCTGCGCTCCTACGCCGACCGGGAGCGTCGGCTCGGCCGTTGAGGTGCGCGCCGGCACTGACTCGGGTGCTCGGGTGCTCGGGTGCTCGGGTGCGAGCGGTCGGCGCGCGGGGTTGGGGAGCCGCCGTCGTGCCGGGGCGAATGTGTCCGGCAGGTGAACGCTGGGACAGAGCGCGCGACACGCGCGCGGCAAGTCCTGCTGGTCGCTGCGCCGTCGTATCGTGGCGTCACTGGGTGGTAGATCCACCGCCCACCGGGAGGCCAGCCCATGGAGCTCACGCTCAGGTGGGAGAGGGGCCGCCGGCCCCTCGTCGGGCCGACCGCCCTGACCCCGCACCCGTCGCGCCGGTGCGCGCGGCGGAGCAGGTTCGCACAGAGGAGCTACCTGTGAGCGTCAAGTCCCTCGCCTACGACGAGTCCACGACCTCCGAGCAGTCATCGAGCGGTCGGGGCACCGTTGTGCCCCTGCCGGTCTCTGTTCCGGGCGTCGACCTGGCCGACGGCGAACGCGTCACCTACGTCCTGGACACCTCCGTCCTGCTCTCGGACCCGCGGGCGATCTTCCGCTTCGCGGAGCACCACGTGGTGCTCCCGATCGTCGTGGTCACCGAGCTGGAGGCCAAACGCCACCACCCGGAGCTCGGCTACTTCGCCCGCAGCGCACTGCGGATCCTCGACGACCTGCGCATCCAGCACGGCCAGCTGGACCACCCGGTCCCGGTCGGCGAGCTCGGCGGCACGCTACGGGTGGAGCTCAACCACTCCGACCCGATGGCGCTTCCCTCGGGACTGCGCCTGGGAGACAACGACACGCGCATCCTCTCCGTCGCCGCGAACCTGCGGGCCGAGGGCCTGCACGTGACGGTTGTCTCCAAGGACCTGCCGATGCGGGTGAAGGCCTCCGCCGTCGGGATCCGGGCGGACGAGTACCGGGCCCAGCTCGCGGTGGACTCCGGCTGGCGGGGCATGGCGGAGAGCGACGTCACCGAGTCCGAGATGGCCACCCTGTGGGGCGAGGAGCGACTCCCCATCACCGACCTCGAGGACGCCGGGGCCATCCGGGACCTGCCCTGCCACACCGGGCTCGTGCTGCACTCGCCCCGGGGCTCGGCCCTGGGGCGCGTCACGGCCGACAAGCAGATCACCCTCGTGCGTGGTGACCGAGACCTCTTCGGCATGCACGGCCGCAGTGCCGAGCAGCGGATCGCGATCGACCTGCTGCTGGACACCGAGATCGGGATCGTGTCTCTGGGTGGTCGGGCGGGGACGGGGAAGTCCGCGCTGGCCCTGTGCGCCGGTCTGGAGGCCGTGCTCGAGCGCAACGAGCACCGCAAGATCATGGTGTTCCGCCCGCTCTTCGCCGTCGGCGGGCAGGAGCTCGGGTACCTGCCCGGGAGCGAGGCCGAAAAGATGAACCCGTGGGCGCAGGCGGTTTTCGACACCCTCGGCTCGGTGGTCTCCTCCGAGGTGGTCGAGGAGGTGATGGCTCGGGGCATGCTCGAGGTCCTGCCCCTGACCCACATCCGCGGCCGCAGCCTGCACGACGCGTTCGTGATCGTCGACGAGGCGCAGTCGCTCGAGCGGAACGTGTTGCTCACCGTCCTGTCCCGCATCGGGCAGGGCTCACGTGTGGTGCTCACCCACGACGTCGCTCAGCGTGACAACTTGCGCGTCGGCCGGCACGACGGCATCGCTGCCGTGATCGAGGCGCTCAAGGGTCACCCGCTGTTCGCCCACGTCACGCTCACCCGGTCCGAGCGCTCGCCGGTCGCGGCGCTGGTCACGGAGCTGTTGGAGGGGATCGAGGCCTAGGTGCCAATTCCGCCCGGGACGCCGCCCCGACCTGCGCCCGCTAGACGGCCCGAGTTAGGGGATTTGCGGTGAGTCAGTCGATTCCACCCGACTGACTCGCCGCGAATCCCCTGACTCACCGTGGGGATGGCCGGGACCGAATGAGATGAGCGTGCGGGCCGGCGTCGGTCAGCGCAGGGGGTCGAGAGGGAGCAGCACGTCCGGGGTGCGACCCGTCGTCACCAGCTCGGTGACGAGCCGTCCGGTGAGCGGTCCGAGCGTGATGCCCCACATGCCATGACCGCCGGCTGCGATGACGCGGGGGGAGCGGGTCGGGCCGATCAGCGGCAGACCGTCCGGGGTGCAGGGCCGGGAGCCGACCCACTCGTCCTGCCGGTCGTCGAAGTCCGCGCCTGAGAGCAGCGGCCGGGTGGCCCGGACGATCGCGTGGATCCGACGGGGGTCCAACGGGTCGCCCGGCTTGCGGAACTCCATCATCCCGGCCACCCGGAACCGTCCCGCCAGCGGGGTGCACGCCACTCGCTGCATCGGGAAGTACAGCGGGACCTCAGGCATCGGATCCGCCGGCACGGTGAAGGAGTAGCCCCGGCCGGCCTGGACCACCATCCGCACCCCGAACGGCCGGGCGAGCCGGCCCAGCCACGATCCCGTGGCCAGCACGACGACGTCGGCCCGGATCTCCTCGTCCTCGCCCGAGGCGTCACGCACCCGCACCCCGGCCGCTCGGACCGGTGTGCCGCCGTCGACCTGGGTGACGGTCGCCGCCTCGCGCAGCACGACGCCGTCGGCCATCGCGGCGTCGGCGAGCGCTTGCAGGTAGTGGGGCGGGTGGAGGAAGCGGGTGCCGCCGAGGCGGATGCCGGCCGTGATCGCCGCCGAGACGGCGGGGGCGATGGCGCGAACCTCGTCGCCGGAGAGCAGCTCGGCCGTCACCGGCTGGCCGGCCGCCCGGATCTGCTCGAACTCATCCATGAGGAGTCGGTGCTGCTCGACCTCGCGGAAGCAGGCGAGGAAGTCCGCGGTCGGGTGCGTCGGTTCGCGGACCCCGCCTGCGGCCAGCTCGTCGAACGCCTCGAGCGACTCCCGGTTCAACGGGACGTACGCCGCCATCGCGCGCCGCCACGCGGCCGACGTGGAGTGCCGCAGGAACCCGAGGAGGAACCTCAGCAGGTCGACGTCCGGCCGCAGGGGCACGTACAGCGGGGAGTTCGGCGAGAACATCGCCGTCAGAGCCGTGCGCAGGATCGCCGGCTCCGGCAGCGGCGTCGTGATCGGCGGGGTGAGCCATCCGGCGTTGCCCCACGACGAGCCGGCGGCGACGCGGTCCTTCTCGATGATCGTGACCTCGAGGCCCGCGCGGCACAGGTGCCAGGCCGTGGAGAGGCCGACCATCCCGGCACCTACGACGACGGCGGACCGGGGGGTTGGGAGGCGTCTCTGCACGATCTCCATCTTGCTATCTGGACACGATCCGCGCCACCGCCCGCGCGACGGCGGGCGGCTGACGTCTCAGCAACCGGCCGGCCGCGCTGTCGCGGCTCTGCCTTCGGGCTGCGGAGCGCGGCTCTGCCTTCGGGCTGCGGAGCGACTCTCTAGATCTCGCCGATGGCCTCCACCACGTTGACTCGCCCGTCGGCGAGGGTGTACTCGACGCCGACGATGGCGCACCGGCCGTTCGTGACCGCGTCGGCGAGGCTGGCCGAGTAGGCCTGCAGCATTCGCACCGTGGCTCGTACGTGCTCCCGGCGCAGCTCGTCCGGCCCGGGGATGCTCAGGGCGTAGCCGTCGCCGTCGGACCTGACGGGCGCTCCGGGAGCGGTGCCGGGCTGGATCACGCTGCGGGTGACGATGCTCGGGATGACCCGGTCCACGATCGCCCGGACGAAGCCGCTGGGCATCTCACCGGTCATCACGGCCCGGCTGGCGGCCCCCACGGCTCCACAGTTGTCGTGCCCGAGGACCACTACCAGGGGTGCACCGAGCAGGTCGACGCCGTACTCGATGGACCCGATCACGGTGGTGTCCACCACGTGCCCAGCGGTGCGGACCACGAACATGTCGCCCAGCCCGCGGTCGAAGATGATCTCGGCCGCCACGCGCGAGTCCGAGCAGCCGAAGAGGACGGCGAACGGGTGCTGGTCTACGGACACCTCGGCCCGGCGGTCCGCACCCTGGCTCGGGTGCTCCATCTCACCGGCGACGAAGCGCTGGTTCCCCTCGAGGAGGGCGGCCCAGGCCTCAGCCGGGGACGCCGTCGGCGGGCGAGGACCGTCCACGTGCCCGGGGTGGGTGTCCATGTCTCAGCCCTCCAGCTCGTTGCGCCACGGCGGGTTCGCGCCGGCGCGCGAGACGGTGATCGCGGCGATCTCTGCGGCCCACTCCATCGCGCTACGCAGCGTCTCGGAGTCGATCGCCACGAGCGCCTCACGTCGGTCCGCACCCAGCAGGTCCGCGGCCCACAGGGCGTCTATCAGTCCTGCCATGTAGGAGTCGCCGGCGCCGACCGTGTCGACGATGTCCACGGCCGGTGATCCGACCCGCACGTGCGCGACCGCCGGTGGCAGCCGCACGTGCCTGCCCGTGTCGGTGAAGCCGAGCGAACTGTCCCCTCCGCACGTGACGACCACGACGGCCGGACCGGAGCCGACCCACCGCCGGGCCACGAGCGCCGGGTCATGGCCGGGGTACAACCACGCGAGATCCTCGTCGGAGACCTTGACGACGTCGGCCGAGGCGACGAGGTGCTCGACCGTGGCCAGCACCTCGTCCGGGCTGCCCATGATGCTCGGGCGCGCGTTCGGGTCGTAGGTGATGGTCGCGTGCTCGCGCGCCGCCGCCACGATCTCGGCCACGGCGGCGCCCCCCGGCGCCAGGGTCGTGCCGATCGAGCCGACGTGGAGGACTGCGACGTCGTGGTCGAGCGCGACCTCGGGGACCCGCCAGTCGAGGTCGAACGTGTAGGTCGCGGCACCGTCGGCGTCGAGGCGGGCGCGGGCCGTGGAGGTGCGCTCGGCGCCCTCGGACCCGGGCACGATCCGCACGCCGTCCGTCTCCAGGTGGGTGCGCACGGCGGCGCCGCGCGCGTCGGGACCGAACCAGGTGGCGAGCTCGACGTCACGGCCCAGCCTTGCCAGCCCGAGCGCGACGTTGGCCGGGGACCCGCCCGGGTGCTCCGCCGTCGTCCCGTCCGCACTCTCGACCACGTCGACGAGCACCTCGCCGATGACCAGGGCATGGCTCATGCGTGCGCGGGCTCTTCCGTGGTCGCGTCCGGCGTGGTCATCGTGCTGTCACTCTTGGCGGCGGAGAGCCGTTCCCGGGCGCTGTCGAGCCAGCTCTGGCACCGGTCGGCGAGCGCCTCCCCCCGCTCCCACAGGGAGAGCGAGTCCTCCAGGGAGGCGGAACCGGCCTCGAGCTGGCGCACCACCTCGACCAGCTCGTCCCGCGCCTGCTCATAGGTCATCGTTGCGATGTCGGTGTCTGTCGTCGTCACGGCTCCATCCAATCACTGGTGGCCGGTCTCATCCGGCGCCCCGCACGGCACCCAGGTGTTCGACGACGACCCCGAGGTCACCGCGTGCGACGAGCGCCTGCAGGTGCTGCCCGACGGCGACGTCCGCGGGTGAGCGCACCACCGCACCCTTCGGTGTGCGCAGGACCGCGTACCCGCGCTGCAGCGTGGCATCGGGGGACAGGGTGCGCAGCGCCGTCCGCAGGGTGGCGATCTCGGCGTGCGCGCGCTCCACCCGGTTCCCGAACGCCACCCGCGCCCCCGCCCGGTACCGGGCCAGCCCCTCAGCGCGCGTGGTCACCAGGGTGGTCGGGTCGGCCAGCACGGGTCGGGACCGAAGAGTGGTCAGCCGGTCCTGCTCGACGGCGACCCGGTGCGTGAGAGCGCCGCGCATCCGTTGCCGGGCCTGATTCAGCCCGGCGCGCTCGGTGGCGACGTCGGGCACGATCCGCTTCGCCGCGTCCGTGGGCGTGGAGGCCCGGTAGTCGGCGACGAGGTCCAGCAGCGGCGTGTCAGTCTCGTGCCCGATCGCGGAGACGAGCGGGGTGAGGCACGCGGCGGCCGCCCGCACCAACGTCTCGTTGGAGAAGGGCAGCAGGTCCTCCACGGAGCCGCCGCCCCGGGCGACGACGATGACGTCGATCGTGGGGTCGGCGTCGAGCTCGGAAAGGGCCCGGGTCACCTCCGGCACACAGCTCGCCCCCTGGACCGCCACCTCGCGGATCTCGAAGGCCACCTGTGGCCAGCGGGCGCGGGCGTTGACGACGACGTCGTGCTCGGCCTTGGAGTTCCGCCCGCAGATCAGCCCGACCCGCCCGGGCAGGAACGGGAGGCCGACCTTGCGCTCGGCGTCGAACAGGCCCTCCGCCGCGAGTAGCCGCTTGAGGTGCTCGATCCGGGCGAGCAGCTCACCGACGCCGACGGCGCGCAGCTCGCTCGCGTGCAGCTGAAGCGTGCCGCGTTTCGCCCAGAACGTGGGCTTGGCGTGGATGACGACGTGGGCGCCCTCCTCCACCGGCGCCGTCACCTGGGCCAGGACGCGGGCGTAGAGGGTGACGCTCAGCGACATGTCGACGTCGGTGTCGCGCAGGGTCAGGTACGCCATGCCGGCACCGCTGCGCCGGTTGAGCTGGACCACCTGGCCCTCGACCCACACGGGCGCCATCCGGTCGATGTAGTCGGCGATCTTCGTGGACAGCAGCCGGACCGGCCAGGGGTGCTCCGCGGTGGTGTCGAGCGCCTTCGCGGGCAGCTCGCGCGGCGGGGTCGGCGGGGTCGGCTGCGTGCTCATGGTCCTAGCGTGCCCTAACCCGGGGACAACGTCGGTCCCGGGGGGCCCCACGTACGATGAACGGGTGACGACCCCATCGAAGAGAATCCTGCTCGCCGCGCCCCGTGGGTACTGCGCCGGCGTGGACCGAGCCGTGGAGGCCGTCGAGAAGGCGCTGGACCACTACGGCGCCCCCGTGTACGTGCGCAAGGAGATCGTGCACAACAAGTACGTCGTGGAGACCCTCACCCGCCGCGGCGCGATCTTCGTGCACGAGACGGACGAGGTGCCCGAGGGTGAGCGGGTCATCTTCTCCGCCCACGGCGTCTCGCCGGCCGTGCACGCCCAGGCGGCCGCCCGCAACCTCGACACGATCGACGCGACCTGCCCACTGGTGACGAAGGTGCACAAGGAGGCGGTGCGGTTCGCTTCCGACGACTTCGACATCCTGCTGATCGGCCACGACGGCCACGAGGAGGTGGAGGGCACGGCGGGGGAGGCCCCCGACCACATCCAGCTCGTCAACGGACCCGCCGCTGTCGACGCCATCACCGTGCGAGACCCCTCGAAGGTCGTCTGGCTGTCCCAGACCACGCTGTCCGTGGACGAGACGATGGAGACCGTGCGCCGGCTGCGGGAGAAGTTCCCCTCTCTGCAGGACCCGCCGAGCGACGACATCTGCTACGCCACCCAGAACCGCCAGGTCGCGGTGAAGAAGATCGCGCCGTCCGCGGACGTCGTGATCGTGGTCGGGTCGGCGAACTCCTCGAACTCGGTCCGGCTCGTCGAGGTCGCCCTGGAGTCCGGGGCCGGCGCGTCGTACCGGATCGACACCGCGGACGAGATGGACCCGGCCTGGTTCGAGGGTACGAGCACCGTGGGGCTGACCTCCGGTGCCTCGGTGCCGGAGATCCTCGTGCGCGACGTCATCGAGCGACTCGGGACCTGGGGCTTCGGCGACGTCGAGGAGGTCCGCACCGCAACCGAGGACCTGATGTTCTCACTCCCCAAGGAGCTGCGGGCTGACCTCAAGAAGGCCGGCACGCCGACCGCCCTGCGCCGCCGCGGCGCCCGCCGCGAGCTCGACGTCAGGCCCGTCTGACCGGGTAGGTCCTCAGGAGGCGCGCTCGGTGCCCGCAGACGCCGGGCGACGGGTGTCGGGCTCTGCATGCGCGCTGGCATCGATGTCCGGCGCTGGGTCTGCG
>JAENWO010000311.1 GCA_016649925.1 Actinomycetales bacterium | reverse complement strand
GCTTGAGGCCGCCGGTCCACGCGAAGATCGAAGCGATCGGGTTGGTGGACGTGGGCTTGCCCTGCTGGTGCTGACGGAAATGACGCGTCACCGTGCCGTGCGCGGCCTCGGCCAAGGCAGTCTTGCCATCGGGCGTCAAAAGAATCGATGTCATGAGGCCGAGCGAGCCGTAGCCCTGGGCCACGGTGTCGGACTGGACATCGCCGTCATAGTTCTTGCAGGCCCAGACATAGCCTCCCTCCCACTTCATGCAGGCAGCGACCATGTCATCGATAAGGCGGTGCTCGTAGGTGAGGCCGGCCTTCTCGAAGTCGGCCCTGTATTCGTTGTCGAACACTTCCTGGAAGATGTCCTTGAACGCGCCGTCGTAGGCCTTGAGGATCGTGTTCTTCGTCGATAGATAGACCGGGTAGTTGCGCTGCAGGCCGTAGGCGAACGAGGCGCGAGCGAAGTCTTCGATCGACCTGTTGAAGTTGTACATGCCCATGGCGACACCGCCGTCACCCGCATATTTTGCAACAACGTGCTGAATCGGCTCGGAGCCGTCCTCGGGGGTGAACGTGATGGTCAGCTGGCCGGCACCGGGCACCTTGAAGTTCGTGGCCTTGTACTGGTCGCCGTGGGCGTGACGTCCGATCACGATGGGCTTCGTCCAGCCCGGGACGAGCCGGGGGATGTTGGAGATGATGATCGGCTCGCGGAAGACGACGCCGCCGAGGATGTCGCGGATCGTGCCGTTGGGCGAGACCCACATCTTCTTCAGGCCGAACTCGGTGACCCGGGCCTCGTCGGGCGTGATCGTGGCGCACTTCACGCCGACGTGGTGCTCCTTGATCGCGTTCGCCGCGTCGATCGTCACCTGGTCGTCGGTGGCGTCGCGGTTCTCGATGCTCAGGTCGTAGTACTTGAGGTCCACGTCGAGGTACGGGCGGATGAGGCGGTCCTTGATGAACTGCCAGATGACGTGGGTCATCTCGTCGCCGTCCAGTTCGACGACGGGGCCCTCGACCTTGATCTTTGCCATGCTTACACCACTCCTGCCCGCCGCGAAGAACGGCGGTAGACGACGGGGCGCCCGAGGGCGCGATTCGTCCCCAAGATTACTCGACATCGAGATACCACGGTGGCCCGCTCGCGCCCAGACCACTCCCAGGCCCTTCCCAGGCCCTTCCCAGGCTTTGGTCCCGCGGCCTGAGCGGTGCGAACATGGTCGGGCACACCAGCCTCCTGCGACAGGATCCCCATGACCAGCCAGACCGTTTCCGTCGAGCCCGAGCGGGCCGACGACGTCGAGATCGAGTACGTCAAGCACACCGAGATGGGCCACGGGCTGCTGCCCCGGCTCGGGGCGGAGGTCTTCGGCACGTTCCTGCTCGTGTTCGTCGGGATCGGCATCGCCCTGTACAGCAGCGTCACCGGCTCGCCCGGCTCGCTGGGCATCACCCTCGGCTTCGGCATCGCGCTGATCGCCGGCGTGGCCGCCGTCGGGCACATCTCGGGTGGGCACTTCAACCCCGCCGTGAGCCTCGGCGCCGCGATCGCCGGGCGGATCTCCTGGACGGACCTGCTGCCCTACTGGGTCGCCCAGATCATCGGCGGCCTGGCCGCCACCGCCGCCCTCTTCCTCACCATCCCGAGCGGCCTGGCCGCCGCCGTGGGCATCGCGAACACGCGGACATTCTTCTCTTCGACGTCCACCGGTTTCGGCGACCACTCCCCCCTCTCCACGTTGTCCAGCGGAGCCGTGACGTTCTCAGCCGCGCCGGCGCTCATCGTGGAGGTGATCGCGACCGCCCTCTTCGTCGGCATCGTGCTGGCCGTGACCGACGCCCGGCTGCGCTCCAAGGTGGCGCCGGTCGCGATCGGCCTGGCGTTCGGTGTGCTGGTCCTCGTCGCAACGCCGATCACCGGCGGCTCGCTGAACCCGGCCCGCTCCACGGCGACGGCGTTCTTCTCCGAGTCGTGGGCACTGGGGCAGGTATGGCTGTTCTGGGTGGCCCCGCTGCTCGGCGGTGCGATCGCCGGTCTGCTGGTGACGGTCTTCGCGCCGGCCCCGGCTCTCCCGGACGACGCCGACGAGGACCTCGAGGACTACGACGACGACGTGGACGACGACGACGTGGACGGCGCCACCGCCGTCGAGGACGAGGACGACGAGGACGACAAGGACGACGTCGTCTCCCCCGAGAGCGCGACCGAGAGTTGGGCCGTGCGCACGAACGAGGATGACGACGAGACCCTCGTCGAGGAGCCCGTCATCACGGACCCCCGCGAGCGCTAGATCCAGGCCGCCCGCTGGCCCTCGCCGCCCGCTGGCCCTCACCGCCCGTCAGATGTTGTCGGCTGTCAGGGCCAGCACAACCATCGCGGCACCCCCGAGGAACAGGAAGGCCACGTCGAAACCCCTGGACCGGGCGGAGATCCCGTAGGGACCCGGGGGTGGTGCGACCGCCCGGACGAACGCGAGCACGAGCAGCTCCACGGCGAGCAGCACCGACGCCGGCCGAGCGCCCCATGTGAACGCCACTACGAGCGCCGCCGCCACGCCGGCAAGGGCCATCCACATGACGGCGTGGGTGCGTGCGGGCGCGGGCTGAGTGGGGGTCATCGCGGTTTCGACCCTACTGTCCCGGGCCGAATGAGGGCACCGCGACCCGCAGCCCGGGCACCCGCGGCACGGGTTGTAGCGTGGGGGTTGTGCACTTGGACTTCCGAGCCGTTCCGCGCCGTCTGGTCGTCGTCGGCGCCGGGATGGCCGGACTGCGCACCCTCGCCGAGCTGCGCGCAGCCGGCTACGACGGGCACCTGACGATCCTCGGCGCCGAGGGTGTGCCGCCGTATGACCGCCCGCCGCTGTCGAAGGAGCTGCTGAGCCGGACCGAGCCCGCCTGGCTAAGCGCCGAGCTCGGCGCGGATGTCCACGACCTCGCCGACGACGTCCTCCTCGACTCCCCCGCGCGCCGCCTCCTCGTGACGGACGACGGCGTCCGGCTGGCCCTGTCCGACGGCCGCGAGCTGGAGGCCGACGGCGCTGTGCTCGCCTGCGGTTCCCACGCCGTCCGCCCGGCCGGGTGGGAGGCCGCGCTCACCCTGCACACCGCGGCCGACGCCGAGCAGCTGAGGTCCCATCTCGCCCCGGGTGTGCGCCTGGTCATCATCGGAGCCGGCTGGATCGGTGGGGAGGTCGCCGGTGTGGCGGCCGCTGCCGGGTGCGAGGTCACGGTCCTCGAGGCCGGTCCGGCGCCGCTCGTTCGCCAGCTCGGCGCGGAGCTCGGTGCCAGGACGGTCCGCTGGTACGCCGAGGCGGGTGTCGCCCTGCACCTCGACGCCCGGGTGGTCGACGTGGCAACCGACGGCGTTCGGGTCGCGGGTGGTCGCTCGTTCCCGGCCGAGGTGGTGCTCTGCGCCGTCGGGGCTCGGCCCGCCACCGACTGGCTGACCGGGTCGATCCCGATGCTGCCCACCGGGCACGTGCCCGTCGACGGCGCGGGCGCGTCGGACGTTCCCGGCGTGTGGGCGGTGGGTGACTGCGCGGCCCGCGAGAACGCGAAGTTCGGACCGGTCCCCGGGGGCCACTGGTCGGCGGCGCTGATCGACCCCGCTCCCCTGGCCCGTGAACTCATGGGCCTCGACTCCCCCGTCGCCGAGCCAGCCCCCTACGTCTACTCCGCCCAGCTCGGGCACAACCTCGCGGTGTTCGGGCGTGTCTCGCCCGGAGAGCTCGTCACCCGCGGCGATCCTGCGGAGGGGCCGTGGACCACCCTGACGATCGACGACGGCGTACTCACAGGCGCGGTGATCGCCGACCGTCCCAGGGACGTGACCGCCGTGCGCAAACTGCTCGGCGGGGCCGAGCTCCCCCGGCTCGACCCGAGGACGGCCGGGGACGAGAGCGTGAACCTGCGATCCGCCGTCGTCGGCTGACGCACAACGCGCAGAGGCCGCACCCGTCCGGGCGCCCGATGCCCGGATACCTGACCCCTGCCGAGGCCGCCGGTTCCCCGTGAAGTCGTCATGGGGAACCGACGGC
>JAENWO010000420.1 GCA_016649925.1 Actinomycetales bacterium | reverse complement strand
GCCCTCTCGGCCGGGTACTACGACGCCTACTACGGCAGCGCGCAGAAGGTCCGCACGCTCATCCAGCGGGACTTCGACGCGGCCTTCGCCCAGGCGGACGTGCTCGTCTCCCCGACGGCGCCGACGACGGCGTTCCGGTTCGGGGAGAAGGTCGACGACCCGATGGCGATGTACCTCAACGACGTCGCCACGATCCCGGCGAACCTCGCGGGCATCCCCGGCCTGTCCCTGCCGAGCGGTCTGTCCGACGACGGCCTGCCGGTCGGGTTCCAGATCCTTGCCCCGGCCCGTGCCGACGACCGGCTGTACCACGTCGGTGCCGCGCTCGAGCAGCTGCTGCTGACCGAGTGGGGCGCCCCGCTGCTGTCCCGCGCACCCGAGCTCGAGGTCCACGGATGAGCGTCACCGAGGAACTCGTCGACTACGCCGACGCCGTCGACCGCTACGACCCCGTCCTCGGGATCGAGGTGCACGTCGAGCTGGGTACCGCCTCGAAGATGTTCTGCTCCGCGCCCGCGCACTTCGGAGCCGAGCCGAACACGGCGGTCACCCCCGTCTCCCTCGGGCTGCCCGGCGCGCTGCCGGTGGTGAACCGCACGGCCGTGGAGTACGCGATCAAGATCGGGCTCGCGCTGAACTGCTCGATCGCGCAGACGTGCCGCTTCGCCCGGAAGAACTACTTCTACCCGGACGTGCCGAAGAACTTCCAGACCTCCCAGTACGACGAGCCGATCGCCTACGACGGCTACCTCGACGTCGAGCTCGAGGACGGGACCGTCGTGCGCGTGGAGATCGAGCGCGCGCACATGGAGGAGGACGCCGGCAAGAACACCCACGTCGGCGGTGCCACCGGGCGGATCCAGGGCGCGGTGTACTCCCTCATCGACTACAACCGGGCGGGCATCCCGCTCGTCGAGGTCGTCACCCGCCCCATCACCGGCGTGGGGGATCGGGGACCCGAGGTCGCCCGCGCCTACGTCCAGACGCTTCGCGACATCTTCCGCTCCCTCGGCGTGTCCGAGGCCCGGATGGAGCGCGGCAACGTCCGTGCCGATATCAACGTCTCGCTGCGACCCTCGCCCGAGTCGCCGCTCGGCACCCGCACCGAGACGAAGAACGTCAACTCCTTCCGCTCCATCGAGCGCGCGGTCCGCTTCGAGATCTCCCGCCAGGCGGCGGTGCTCGACGGCGGAGGCACGGTCCTGCAGGAGACGCGGCACTTCCACGAGGACACCGGCACCACCTCCTCCGGCCGGGTCAAGTCGGACGCCGACGACTACCGCTACTTCCCCGAGCCGGACCTCGTCCCGATCGCGCCGAGCCGGGAGTGGGTCGAGGAGATCCGGGCCACGCTGCCCGAGACGCCCGTGGTGCGCCGGCACCGGTTGCAGGCCGACTGGGGCTACGCCGACGCCGAGATGCGCGACGTCGTCAACGCCGGTGCCGTGGACCTCATCGAGGCGACCGTGGCCGCCGGGGCGAGCCCTGCGTCCGCCCGGAAGTGGTGGATGGGCGAGCTGGCCCGCACCGCGAAGACCGAGGGTGTCGCGCTCGAGGAGCTGCCCGTCACGCCCGCGCAGATCGGCGAGCTGGGCGCGCTCGCGGACTCCGGCCGGATCAACGACAGGCTGGCCCGCCAGGTGCTCGAGGGCGTCCTCGCGGGCGAGGGCTCGCCGGAGGATGTCCTCGTCGCACGTGGGCTGGAGATCGTCTCCGACGACGGGCCCCTGCTCGGGGCGATCGACTCCGCGCTCGCGGCGCAGCCGGACATCGCCGAGAAGATCCGCTCGGGGAACCTCGGCCCCATCGGCGCCGTCATCGGCGCAGTGATGAAGGCCACGCGCGGGCAGGCCGACGCGGGTCGCGTGCGTGAGCTCATCCTGGAACGCATCGGCTGAGCGATGACGAACTCGTGGTCGGTGCCGACCCTTCCCGGTGAGATGGTCACCCTGCGCCCGATCGGGGCCCGGGATGCCGACGGGCTCTGGGTGGGGGTGAACGATCCCGAGGGCATCCGTCTGACCGGCACGACGGCCACGTTCACGCGCGAGCAGATCGATGAGTGGGCGGCGAGGGTCGCGGACCGCGAGGGGCGGTTCGACTGGGCGATGACGGCCGACGGCGAGGAGATGCTCGGCGAGATCGTCCTGAACGAGGTGGACCTCGACGCGCGCTCGGCGAACCTGCGCGTGGCCACCCTCCCCGCGCGCCGGGGCCGCGGCTACGGACGCGAGGCGATCATGCTCGTGCTGGCGTTCGCCTTCGCGGACGCACCCGAGGGTCTCGGTCTGCACCGGGTGAGCCTGGACGTCCTGAGCATCAACCCGCGTGCGGCGGCCCTCTACCAGAGCCTCGGTTTCATCGTCGAGGGACGGCAGCGGGACGTCCACCTCGACGGCGACCGGTACTGCGACGCCATCCTGATGGCGATGCTCGAGGACGACTTCCTGATCGCCCGGTCCGACTGGCGCTGAGGGCGAGTGAGGCTGTGCCGGACCGTGGCCCGGTGATGGTCACCGTCCAGTCTGGCGGGCCAGGGCTCGCGGGGCTGTTTCGGTCGCCAGGACCGCCCGTTCGGCGCTCGACATCTAGCCGGCGACCAGCGACCGTGCTGCTGCGCTGTGCTCGGCGATGAGGGCCGGGAGGTCCATCCCGGCGATCGCCCCGTCCTCCACCCGCCACGCGCCACCGATCATCACCCGGTCGGCCCGGTCCGCAGCGCAGAGCAGCAGAGCAGCAGAGCAGCAGAGCAGCAGAGCAGCAGAGCAGCAGAGCAGAGATCGGGTCGTGGCTTCCGGAGAACTTGAGCTCGTCCAGCCGGAAGAGCGCGAGGTCGGCCTGCTTCCCGGGGGCAAGCTCGCCGACGTCGCTGCGGCCCAACGCCTTGGCGGAACCCTGCGTGCCCCAGGTCAGGGCCCGCTCGGGGGTGACCGCCTCGGCGCCGTAGCGCAGCCGCT
>JAENWO010000162.1 GCA_016649925.1 Actinomycetales bacterium | reverse complement strand
GGCACGATCGACGCTCTCCACCGGCGTCGTGGCCGGCGTTGTCGCCGCCGCATCTGGCGGGCGCCGTCCCACGTCGGCCTCCATCAGGGGACGAGCTCGCCAGCGATCCGGGTGACCCGGGCCGCCACGTCGGCGTCGGCGCCGAGCTCGGGGTCCAGGTGGCGCAGCACCTGATCCACCGATCCCGCCAGGTCGAGCCCGACCAGAGACGGCTCGGCTGCGGGGCCGGCGTCCTGGACCGGGGCTCCGTGCCCGCGCAGGTGCTGGATCCAGGCGGCGATCGGTCGGAGTGCGCCATCGGTCAGGTGCCCCGCGGCGCGCTCCTCGCGGACGATCGGGAGGATCCGCACCGGGAGCTTCTGGGAGCCGTCGGCCGCGATCTGGGCCAGCCGGTGCTGGATCCGGGGGTTCTCGAAGCGGGACAGGAGCGCGGCGCGGTACTCGTCGGACTCGACCGTGAGATGCCGCGCGACCGCGTCCCACCACTCCATCACCCAACCGCGGATCTGGGGGTCGCCGATCGCGTCCGACACCGTCTCGTGTCCGCGGATCGACGCCGCGTAGGCCATGAGCGAGTGCGCCCCGTTGAGCATCTGGAGCTTGCGGTGCTCGAAGGGCTCCACGTCCGCGACGATCAGGGCACCGGCGTCCTCCCACGCGGGCCGCCCGCCGGGGAACTCGCCGGAGATGATCCACTCTGAGAACGGCTCGGTCGGCACCGGGGAGACGTCGAGGTAGCCCAGCGCCGCCGTGACGTCCGCGCGCTCCCGGTCGGTCGTCGCCGGCGTGATCCGGTCGACCATGCAGGTCGCCCACGACACGTTGGTGCGGATCCAGTCCGCAAGGCTCGGGTCGATGAGGTCGGCGGCGTCGAGGACCACCGTCGCCAGCACCGTCCCGTTCTCGGAGAGGTTGTCGCAGGGCAGGACGGTCAGCGGCCCGGCCGAGGCGCCCCGGCGCGCCCGCAGGCCGGCGGCGAGCTTGACCGGGACCGTCCGCGCGGTGGCTCGGGCGTCCGCACGGACCTCGCGCAGGTCCGCGCTCACCAGCGGGTCCGCGACGTCGAGCGCCCCGTCGGCGCCGCGCATGTACCCGGCCTCGGTGACAGTGGTCGTCACGAGCCGCACCCCGGGGTCGCTCAGGTACCCCAGGTACGCCTCGTACTCCGCGGATGCGTGGACCGCCGAGACGGCCGAGATCACCTCGAATCTGTCTTCGGCCGGCTCCCGGGTGATCAGCGTGTAGAGCCCGTCCTGGGCGCGGAGGTCGTCCGCCGCGTCCGGCCGACGGCCGGTGAACGCCGCGACCCCCCACTCGGCCGCATCCGGCGCGTGCTCGGTGTACCAGAACTGGTGCGCCCGGGCGAAGTTGCCGAGGCCGAGGTGGACGATGCGTACGGGGGCGGCGGGTCGGCCGTGCCCGGCGCGGCTGAGCCGGGGGGTCATCGGCGTGGCGTCCTCTCGTCTCGCACCGTCACCGGGCACCCGGGCCCAGAGCCGGCGAAGCGTCGCGATGTCCGTCCCCGAAGAATCTCCATGGTGGGTAGCCTAGAGGCCGGTACCGGTCGTCGTGCTAGGCCGCCGGCGACCACCCACTGTCACTTCGGCTGCGCGGCGGCCGACCGTGTCCGCGCCGGCTCCCGGCGCGGGGACCTGGACGAACGGAGACGCTCGATGGCGTCCGCCTCGATGCACACGCGGGTGGCCGAGTCGCTCGGCCGTCGCGTGGCGGCGTACGAGCTGCCGGCCGGGAGCGTCGTGAACCTGGCCAGCCTGGAGCAGGAGTACGGGGTGTCGCGCACCGTCGCCCGCGAGGCGATGCGGCTGCTGGAGTCCCTCGGCATGATCGAGGCCCGCCGTCGGGTCGGCCTGATCGTCGCGGACGAGGCCCACTGGAACGTCTTCAGCCCGCGGGTCATCGAGTGGCGGCTGGCCGGACCGGGCCGGGACGCCCAGCTCCACTCGCTGCTCGACCTGCGGATCGCGGTCGAGCCGATCGCGGCCCGGCTCGCGGCCGTGCACGCCTCACCCGAGCAGCGCGAACGCCTCGTCACGCTGGCGCGCAAGCTCCGGGCGATGGGCGAGCGGGGCCTCGGCGAGTCCCCCGAGTACCTGAGGACCGACGTCGGCTTCCACCAGACCCTGCTCCGGGCGAGTGGGAACGAGATGCTCGCCGCACTCGACCAGGTGGTCGAGGCCGTGCTCGTCGGCCGGACCCGCCTCGGGTTCTCGCCCGCGATCCCGATCGCCGAGGTCATCGACCACCACGAGACGACCGCGCGCGCGATCCTGGAGCGCATGCCCGACGCCGCGGAGGTGTGCTGCCGCTCGCTCGTGACGCGGGTGCGCGCGGAGTTCGCCCTCTACTGACGACGCAAGGCGCCGGCGCCCCTCGAGGCGTCGGCCAGCCCCGCACCGAACCCGCGCCTGTCCGGCGGAACCCGCACGAGACAGGACGCGCGCGGCTCCCGGACCGCGGCCCGCGTCGCCCCGGACTTGCCCTGCGCTCGCTCGACCGGGACCTTGGTCCCAGAGTGAGGGCACCGCCGAGCCATCGCCCCGACCCCCGACGGTCACGGTTCGGTAACACCAATGAGAGTACTTGTGTGCACGTTGCGGCCGGTGGCAGCATGCAAGCGGCACGGTGACGTCGGGCTCCGAGGCACCCGGTAGGGCGCGGAGGGCACAGCGAGGAACCACCCCGGGGCTCCGTGCCGGGAAGTTCCGCAGGCTTCTGAAGTGTCCAAATCACGAGGCAGAACGGCATCTGGGAGCAACCGGAGCCAGGGCAGCCCGCCAATCCGTGGCGGTCTCGGAGCGCAACGCAGCGCTACCGAGGTGACCCTGGCGAGGCGCAAGAAAGGGACAATCATGCGACGGCGCAGATTGCGTTTCGTACTATCAATCACTTCACTGACCCTGGTTACCGCCCTGGTCGGCTGCTCGGGCAGCACGCCCGACAACGGGGCGGTCGACGAGCCGGCCGATGGCGGGACCAGCGAGGATGCCCCCCCGACCGAGACGTACAACCTCCGGTTCAACCATGTGCTCTCCGAGACCGAGCCCTTCCACGCGGGCTTCCTGGACTGGGCGGACGCGGTCGAGGAGCGGACCAACGGTGGTCTGACGATCGACGTCTACCCATCGGCTCAGCTGGGTGTCGAGGAAGACATCATCGAGCAGATGAAGAACGGCGTGAACGTCGGCCAGAACACCGACTCCGCCCGCCTGGGCCAGTACGTCGAGGAGATCGCCGTCATGAACGGCCCGTACTTCGTCGACACCCTCGACGAGGTGGAGGCCCTCAGGGAGAGCCCGACCATCCAGGGCTACCTGGAGGAGCTGGAGGCCGTGGGCCTGAAGGTCGTGTCCTTCAACTGGGTGCAGACGCACCGGCACTTCTTCACCAACAAGGAGATCAACACCCCGGCCGATCTCGCGGGGCTGCGGATCCGGACGCCCGGGGCGCCCATCTGGCAGGAGTCCATCCGGGCGCTCGGTGCCGAGCCGGTCGCCATGAACTTCGGCGAGGTGTACTCCGGGATCCAGCAGGGCGCCGTCGACGGCGCCGAGCTGGTCTACGCCAACATCCCGGCCAGCAACCTCTTCGAGGTCCTGTCGTACGCGAACGAGACCGGCCACATCCTGCTGATCAACTTCGAGGTGGTCAGCGCCGAGTGGTTCAACTCCCTGCCGAAGGAGTACCAGGAGATTCTCATGGAGGAGGCCGACCGGGCCGGACTCGAGACGTCCCAGACGATGGAGGAGATGATCCCGGAGATCAAGGAGCAGCTCATCGCCGAGGGCATGACGATCAACGAGGACGTCGACGTCGAGGCCTTCCGCGAGGCCGGTGAGGCTGCCTACGAAACTCTTGGGCTCACCGACGTCAAGGCCACGATCTGGTCTGAGATCGGCAAGTAATGAGCGACCCTCTCGACCACCACGCCGACGGCGACGGTCCAGAGGGCCCAGCGGAAGGTGACGCACCAGCGGGGCAGGGCTTCTACGGATGGCTCGGCCGGGTCGAGGTACGACTCGCCCAGATAGCCATCGTGCTCATGACCCTGCTGGTGCTCACCTCTGCGGCCGCCCGGACCGCCGGAAACCCGGTGTCCTGGGCCGTCGACGCGGCGACCTTCTTCTTCGCCTGGGCGGTGTTCATCGGTGCGGACGTCGCCCTGCGCCACGACAAGATGGTGAGCATCGACCTGCTCGTCGACCGGCTCTCCGAACGCGCCCGCGCGTGGGTCCAGCTGGTCAACGCGTTTCTCATGTCGGTCTTCCTCGTCGTCATGGTCATCACCGGCGTCTGGCTCTCGGTCACCACCCAGGACCGGTCGTTCACCGGCCTCGCGTGGCTGAGCTACACCTGGGTCACGCTCGCCGTTCCCGTCGGGAGTCTGATGATGCTCTACACGATGACGCACAAGATGCGGGCACAGGTCCAGGGAATCAAGGTGATGTCGCGATGATGATCGTATTCGCCGCGTTCCTGGTACTGGTGGCCATCGGTATGCCCGTGGCGTTCGCCATCGGGATCTCGGGCTTCCTGTTCTTCCTGACCCAGGAGTTAATGCTGACGATCCCGGTGCAGGTGACGCTGACGCAGACGCAGAACTTCGCGATGCTCGCGATCCCGCTTTTCATCTTTGCCGGCAATGCGCTCAACGAGACCGGGCTCACCTCACGACTGATGAGCTTCGCGTCTGCGCTCACCGGTCACCTGCGGGCCGGCCTGGCGCATGTGGGCGTGGTGACGTCGTTCATGATGGGCGGCGTCACCAGCTCGGCGATCGGCGACGCGACGATGTTCAGCCGCATCCTCGGTCCCGGGATGATGGCCCGCAAGTACATTCCGGGCTTCGCGGCCGGCGTCATCGGCACCTCGTGCATCATCGTCACCATGGTGCCCCCCGGCACCGGGCTGATCCTCTACGGCACGCTCGGCGAGGTCTCGATCGGTCGGCTGTTCGCGGCCGGGCTCGTGCCGGGGATCCTGATGACCCTCGTCCTGATGGCTGCGATCAGCTTCACCGCGAAGAAGCACGACTACAAGCCGGAGCGGCCGCACCGGGAACCCGTGGGAACCGTGGTGCGGACCGGGTTCAAGAGCATCTGGGCGTTGCTGTTCCCAGTCATCCTCATCGCGGGCCTGCGGTTCGGGTACTTCACCCCCTCCGAGGCCGGCGCCTTCGCGGTCGCATACGCCGTGATCGTCGGGCTGCTCTTCTACCGCGAGCTCACCTGGAAGGGCTTCAAACGGGCCCTGTCCAACACTGTGAGCGACGTCGGCATGATCATGATTCTCATCACTCTTTCGGGGAGCTGGAGCTATGGCCTGTCCTGGGACCGGATACCGCAGCAGTTGATGGGGTTCCTGCTCGGGATCACCGAGAACCCGGCGGCGATCATGTTCATCCTCGTGACGGCACTGCTGATCGCCGGGATGTTCATGGACTCCACGGTCCTGATCCTCCTGCTGACCACGATGCTCGTGCCGGTCGCGGGCGGGGCCGGGATCGACCCGATCCACTTCGGCATCGTCATGGTGCTGACGCTCACTCTCGGGCTGCTCACCCCACCCATCGGGATAGTGATGCTGATCGTCTGTTCGTTCTTCAAGACGACCATCCCGGAGTACTTCCGAGAATCCGTCTACCTTTTCCTGGCCATGGCGGGACTACTCGTTGTCATCATCCTGGTGCCCGGCATCACGACGTGGCTGCCGAACCTCATCTACTAGGCCAGTAAGGAAGAGCCGTGGACTTCAGCGGAAAGACGGTGATCATCACCGGAGCAGGGGCAGGGATCGGTCGCGAGACCGCGCTCCTTTTCGCCCGGAAAGGGGCGCGGGTGGTCGTGAACTCCCTCGCCGACCCCGCGCACGGGGGGCTGGCCACGGTCGAAGAGATCGTCGCGGCCGGCGGGCAGGCGGTGTTCGCTCCGGGCGACGTCTCCGACCCAGCGACGTGCGCCGCGGCGGTCGAGGCGGCGATGTCCCACTTCGGTCGGCTCGACATCCTCGTCAACAACGCCGGGGTCGTGATTCCCGGAACGGTCGAGACGACATCGGACGAGGCCCTCGATCTGATGCTGC
>JAENWO010000017.1 GCA_016649925.1 Actinomycetales bacterium | reverse complement strand
GTGTCAAGTCCGCCGAAGCGGTCGCCCCGTTGGGGTGTGGAGGTTGCCGCGGGATGGCGGCCGGGAAGTCTGTGGGGGCAGTACGAAGGCCCGGGTCCCACCGATAAGGGGCAGGTAGCACCGGGCCTAGGGCGTACTTCGTACACCTGACAACCAGTGTGACACGTCTCCCGGACATGGTCAAAGCGCGACACGCCGACGACCTGCGGCGAGCTTTGGCCCGTGAGTGTGCAGGTGATACTCGGCGCCCATGACCCCGACTGACGAGACCACGACGTAGCGTCCGACGCGCTTGAGGTCGTCGCCGTGCAGCACGCCGCGGCTGATCCACTTGCGCAGCAGGGTCTCCTTGAGCCCGAACCGCTCGGCCGCCTGGGCGACGGTCAGCCACTCGACGCCGTCGTGATCCCTCATGGGCGCAGCCACTTCCGTCGTGGCAGGGCGAGCCCGCGCCGGACGCCCTTGGCGCGGGCTTCCATCACCCGGTCCAGGACCCGCATCTGCCAGTCCGTGATCGGGCCAAAGACCGCGTCGGTGAACTCGTGCACCGCCCGGTGCAGTTCGCGATCGTCACGCACCAGCGTCGGCAGTTCTGGCCCGATGAAGTCGCACCTCTCGCAGGGGCTCATGCCCGCCACTCCTCACGGAAGTCCGAGTGGTCACGCCAGATGGAGGCAAGGGCGCGGAGGACCCTAGTGGCGACGAACTCGATCTCCTCCCGTGACTGGCTCTGCCATCCGCCGTTGATCGCCGACTCCATCGTGCTGACGATCCGCCGCTTCGCCTCGCACTCGGCCAGGACGCGGGCGGAACTCGGCGCTCCGGGGTGGACCGTGACGACACGCGTCCGGATGCCGAGGTCTTGGGTGTACGTCCACTCGGAAGACCTCGCCTCGTCCTCGGCGATGCGGGCAAGGACAAAGCTCGTCAACTCGCTCATGCCACATACCCTCTCTCGACGGTCATCTTCGCCAGCGCGGCGTCCCACTCGGCCTCGGTGTAGATCCTCCCGCACTCCGGGTTCACGCACCGCACGTCGAACGGCAGGTCCGCGCCCTTCGTCGGCGTGTAGTCCAGGGACTCGAAGCCGCAGCGGGCGCACCGGACCCCGACGACCGCACGCGCCTGGGAGTCCTGCATCGGCCAGCGCGCCGACGTCGTGGCGATCAGCGCCCCGACCTCGCGGCGCATCTCGGCAGCCCACTCCTGAGCCGCGCACCAGGGCAGCAGAGGTCGCAGCCATGTGCACAGCCGCACCGTCGCCTCAGCCACGACTACCCCGACCGTCGTCCCGTAGCGCGTGTGCCAGGCGCCGGTCTCGTCGGGGCCGCGCATCTGCGAGCCGTTCGGGTGCTCCTCGAGGATCAGCAGCGCCCACGATGCTAGGTCGGCGTGGATCTCGTCGGCGGCACCCCACGCCACATGCAGGATCCCGCCCTCTGCCGGGTCGCGGTAGGTGCGCGTGTCGGACGGTGGCGCGACCTGGGCGTAGGGCTCCCCGATCTCCCGCAGGTGCGCTACGAGCGCGGGCGCCGTGGCGACGTCGGACTGTAGCCGCTGGAAGCAGAACGCGCAGAGATTCCCGTACTCCGCAGCCCGTGGCAGGCAGCCCTTGCACGGGTCGACCTCGCGGTCCCGGGTCTCGCACGTCTGTCGATGCTGGCCGCGGACCACACATCCGCTCGCACAGTAGACCGTGGGGGTGCTCACGTGTCCTCCTGGGCTGGTCGTTTCCGGGCGCGGGGTGCGAGACGGTCAGCGCGGGCGGTGAGCCATGCGCAGGCGCAGAGCCGCCAGATCCGGCCGCCCCACGGCTCGGCCATCACGGCATCGGCGGTCGCTCGCAGGACCGACGCCTCATCGGCGGGGGTCATGGGGCGGCGGCCGCTCACGACGTCGCCTCCGTGGACGGATACTCGTCGCCGTACTCATCGCGGATGCCGATACGGCACTTCTCGTGCCGGGTCAGGAATCGAGCAGTGTTGCTCCGGAAGTAGTCGCCGGGGTCCCACCCGTCGCGGATGCTCGCCACGACGCGCACCCGGGCGGCCAGGTCGGCGCGGATCTGCGGCAGGTCGGAGAGGTGCTGCCCGGACTCACCATCGGCGCTCAGGGGCGGGTCGTGGTCGAGGCATTCGAGCCAGACGTAGGTGCTCATCGCCCCTCCCGTCCGCTCATCCCTGCGCACCCGCACGCGATGCACCCCGGGCCGTGCCACGCGGCGAGGTGACCGCACACGCATGGCCCGACCGGCACGACCACCGGGATCTGGCCGCAGTAGCCGCAGCGGCCCATGCGCGCCAGCGCGAGAACGGGCCAGTCGCGGCAGCACCGCGCGCGCACGATCAGCACGTCCATCCCGGCGCAGTCGACCGTGGTGTCTACGTCGATGTCAGCCACGGGGGTCACCGGCCAAGTACGCGGCCACGGCGGCGGCCTGGTGGGTGGTCAGCGCTTCCGCCAGCGACGGGTCTTCGTCGTGGTCTCCGCCCCAGTAGGTGATCCCACAGATGCACGTCGCCTCGGTGCGGTAGTAGCCGAGATTCAGGGTCTCGCCGCCATCCCAGTCGTGCTCCCGCAGCACCCGCGCGATGCCCTCGGTGTCGGCGGCGACCACAGCCAGGACGGCATCGGCGGCCTCGTCGCAGCGGTCCATGATCTCGGGGGCCGTTCTCCCCGCGTAGTCGCTCACGCGCGAGACGAACAACACCTTCGCCACCCGCCCCCTCAGCGTCTCGGCGCTCACCGCGCACCTCCCTCGGTCGGGCCAGAGTCCAGTACGGCGTCGTAACGCTCGCGTGGTAGGGCGTCCCCGCCGGGGTTGCAGCGGCCCTCGTGCCCGCGCGGCAGGTGGCAGGGGCCACGGTCACAGGCCCCCGCGGTCGGGGTGTCCGCTTCCCGTCCAGGCAGCCCATCGGAGATCGTGTGGAAGCCTTGCGGGTGCTTGGCTTTCGACTCAGGACTGGTGCAGCATCCCGGCGTGTCCATCGGCTGGTGGCATGAGGAGCAGAGCACATCGGTCGGGGTGTCCGTGACGGCCTCCCACTCGGTGACCTCGCGGGTCAGCAGGCGGCGGTTGGGGTGCCATCCGACGAGGTCGAGCGCGCGCGCCTTGGCGAGTGATCCTGTCGGTGGGTCCATGACCGTGACCCGCCCGTCCGGGTAGCGCACGGCCCACTCGGTGAGGGTGGTCGGAATCCGGGCGTCGCTCATGGCGTTCCCTTCTCGGGGTTGAGGGCGGCGTGGAGGTCGGCCTGGATCGTGCGGACGGTCGTCTCCTGCCGGTATCCCCATCGGCGTGACCCCGGCGCACCAATCAGGTCCTCCGCCAGCGCCTTGACCCTCGCCACGGTCGCCGCCAGGGCGTCACGCTCGGCCAGGGCGGGGAGCGCGTTCCGCAGCATCTGCTGCTCGACCTCACGCCCAGCCCGAAGCCGCTCGACCTCGGCGAACGCGTCACGCAGGACCACGGTCAGGTCGGACCGCGCCTGCGCGTGCTCGTCACGCTCGGCCCGCGCCGCGTCGCGCTCCCCCTCCCACTCGCTGCGGTCGTGCTGCCAGCCTCGCTCGACACCCCGCAGCCGCTCGACCTCGGCGCGGAGGGCGTCACGTTCGGCCCATAGCGCGGCGTAGTGGGCGTCATGACAGGTCGCGCACCACGGGTGGTCGTCGTCGTCCCAGAACGCGGCCGGTCCCTCGCGGTCACAGCCCGCGCACTCGATGTCGTCGTCGGCGACCTCGGCCAGCAGGTTGGCGTACCCGACGGACGCCAGCAGCCCAGCAGCGGCGAGCGCGTCGGCCTGGTGGGCGATGTGAGTCTCGAAGGAGCACAGCAGTTCGCCGTCGTAGGGCACGTTCCGGTGCGAGCAGACCCCGAGATAGGCGTCCTGCGACCCCGAGGTGCGGAACAGGTGCCCCGCCAGCACCTCCGCCGCCCGGTCCCGCACACTCGGCTCGGGGCACGCGCCGTAGACCGACCAGCGCCCGGGGAGGTGTTCGAGCGCGAGCCGGTGGCAGTTCAGGCAGTAGGTCTCGTCCGGGCCGCGCGCCGTCTCCGGGTCGCCCGGTCCCCCGTAGTCGGCGGTGTCCTCAGGGAGCGAGGGGTTCAGTGCCAGGTGCAGCGGATCGGTGGTCATGACGCTCCTTCGTGGTCGTGCTGGGTGGGGGCGTGGTGTGGCCGGCGAGGCTCGCGGTCATGTCCGGGGGTCATGCGACACCTGCCGCTCGGCTCGGCGCCCACGACGGGGCGTCGAGGCGGGCGATCTCGCCCTTCCGGGTGAGCTTCAGCGTGCCCGTGGAGCCCTGCCGGTTCTTCGCGACGAGGACGTGCATCGTGGACGGGTCGTTCTCCTCATCGACGTGCAGCAACAGGACGACGTCGGCGTCCTGTTCGAGGCTCCCCGACTCACGCAGGTCGCTCATCGTGGGCCGCTTGTCCTGGCGCCCCTCGACCTGTCGGTTCAGCTGGGACACAGCGATCACCGGGACGTTCATCTCCTTCGCGAGGATCTTCAGCGACCGCGACCAGTCGGCTACCTGCTCGTGCCGGGGCCGCCTCTCACCGCGTTCGCCAGCCATCAGCTGCAGGTAGTCCACGGCGATCCCGACGAGCGGTCCACGGCGGGCCAGGGTGCGGGCGTGTGAGCGGATGTCGAGCGGGCGGATGCTGGACCGGTCGTCGATCGCGAGGTGCAGATCGGCGAACGCGGCGCGGGCTCCGGCGATGCGCCGCCAGTCGTCGGTGCTCAGATGCCGGTCGTCCATGCGTGACTGCGGCACGGAGGCGAGCTGAGCGATTATCCTGGTGTGCACCTCAAGCCGGGGCATCTCTAGGGAATGGAATGCGACGTATCCGCATTTTGCCAACCCGATAGCGGCCTGTAGTGCCATCAGTGACTTGCCGATCCCGGGCCTCGCTCCAATGACATACAGCGCCCCGGGGCGCCACCCTTGGATCAGATAGTTGAGTTCCTGCCACGGTGTCGGAATAGCGATGGGTGCGGCTTCCTCGAACGCGGTCAATGTCATGTCGATCTCGTCGTTGATCATCGAGACCGATGCGATCGCCCGGGATGACGCGTCCACTTCTTTCCGGGCCATCTCCGCGACCTCCTGCGAGTTCTCACCAGCTTTCGCGAGCTGGACAATGCGCTCACCGGCAGCGATCAGGCGGCGCAGGGTGGCTTTCTCGGTGACAAGTGCCCCGTAGTGCCGGGCGAGCGACCTGATGGGCGCCCCGGTGACGAGATCCGCGAGCCAGGCGCCGTCGACCCCGGGGAGGGTGACCCGGGCGAGGTGGCGCATGACGGTCACCGGGTCGGTTGGCATCCGCTGGGAGTCGAGCCAGGTGAGCAGCGACCAGAGGGCTTCGTGGCGCGGGTTGGCGAAGTCCTCTGGCGCTACGTCGAGGTCGTCGGGGAAGCGCGCGGTCGCCAGGGCGACGCCGAGCAGGGCGCGTTCCGGGTCGAGGTCAAGCATGGTGGTTCACCGCCGGTGCGCGGTCCCACAGGGACGAGCCGGGACGGGGCGCGTCGAGCCTCGGGACGCCCCGAGCGACGGCCTTCGCGTTGTCATCGCGCATCCAATTCCGCCACGTGCCCTCCCAGTGGAGCTTCACGCCGCGCTGTCCAGGCACTGCCCGCCAGTAGTCGACGAATTTCTCGGTGACCGCGTCTGTGTCGATGTTCGGGGCCTTGGATGCAGCCCATGCGCGCATCTCGGGAGTGATCTCGAAGGGGTCGGGGATTCGCGCACCGCGCGACGCCTTCTCCCCTTCTCCCCTTCTCCCCTTCTCCCCTTCTCCAATAGGTGTTTTTGCTTGAGGGCTCAGTGAGGGCTCAGTGAGGGTGACGTGAGGCTCGATCGTCTCGTCGGCGTTTGCGCAGGTCGGGAGCGGGTAGCGGCCCTTGGACTTGCGGTTGATGACCTGATGGGTGTCGAAACTGGCGATGTGGAGGTAAGGCTTGCCCCCGACGACGTATCGGTTGATCATGAGCCGTCCAGCCAGCTCAGTGAGTGCTCCGTGAACCCTCTTGAGTACTGCGCGAGGGTCCTCCTCAAGCGGGAACAGGTCGGCGACTATCAGTTTCTCGACGTCGCGGCCCACGCCGTTGTCGTCCACGTAGGACCACAAGCCGATGAAGATCAGCCGGGTGTCCCACGACAGGGCTGTGATGTCCTCCGAGGACCAGAACTCGGGGCGGATGCTGCGGATGCGCATCAGGCGCCTCGCATGTCGAGCAGGTCGTCGATGTCGGCGCCGGCCAGCACGGCCCGGATCTCGGTGAGGGCGTAGTCCTCGCGTCCGGGCGCCCATGCGGCGATGGATCGGATGAGCCCGATCTGGTGCACGGGGTCGGGTCGGTCGCTATCATTCATCTCGAGGCTCCGCTCATTCCGGGGCTGATGACGCGGTTCCGGGGCCAAATCCGGGGCCGCGTCTTTGTGTTCAGTGTAGCTCATCGTATGTCCCCCGCGCCATTGTTTCAAGCCAGTCCACAACATTGTCCACAGGCCCAGGAAAGGTCCGGACGGTCACATACATGCCGGTCATCCCGTGCCTTGTGTCCGTGTATTCCTTGCGTATCCAAAGGTCCACAACCTGCGCGTCGTCGGTCATTATCTGGGCGTCCACAAGCGCGTCGAGGAGATTCCTGGCGAGCTTGTCGCAATCTCCCGACGACCTCGTGATCGGGTAATCCCGGCGGACCGTCTTAGGCCGCGGAATGACAGCCACGCACGCCACCGATACGGCCCCGGTGAGGCATTCCCACCCGGCCTGGTCGCGGGCTCGCGCGGCGGCGATGACCAGGGCTTCGCGCCAGGGTTTCGAGCCCTTGACCTGCTCGATGAGGCGCCCACGGCCGACGTGGCGGAGGCTGCCTTTAGGTTTCGGTGTGCCGTGGGCGACTATCCGCAGCTCGGCGAGTCGCTGGTCGATGGCGCTCATGCGGCACCTCCGTTGGCGGCGCGCAGGATGGGGTCGCCGTGGCAAGGCGCATCGAGAGCGCACCAGCACAGGACGTCGAGCCCGACGAGCGGCTCGAGGTCGAGCGTCGGAAGGACGGTCCGCTCGAACATGGTGACGGCGCGCTCCGTGGCGAGCCATCGCGCAGAGGCCGAATCTCGCCCCGTGAAGCACGCGTCCAGTGCGTTCGTGCGTGTGTCCCAGACAGCCCACCCCTCGCACCCGGGCTCGGTGTGGCGGATCACCCGGAGCGGGTTCCCATAGGGCCCGGGTCGACTCACGATCACGGCGTCGGGGTTGTCGGCCCGCCACGGGTGCTGGCGGGACATCTGAATCCGCTTCGGCGCGCTCATGCGGCACCGCCGATCGGGTCGTAGATGACGGCGACTGGGTAGGAACTGACCCACCAGTGGGCTGGCATTGCTCCCGCAGCCGACTCCATCTCTTCGACGATCTCCGCGAGATAGGACCGTCGCGCCCTGAGCCATGGTCCGACGCCGTACTGTCCGGCGATGACGCGGTAGCGGTGCCGTGTGCGGTCGCAGGTGAGGATGTGCGAGGTCAGTCCGAGCGCGTCACGCACGGGGTGGTCCAGATCGGTCATCCACACGAACGACGTGTGGAACGGCGAGAGGCCCTGACCCTCGGGCCGGGATCGAAGCGGCAGGAGGCAGCCCTCAGCGCCGATCTGCTCGTGCCCTTGGTCGCAGGTGTAGTGGTAGAGCGTCGGCGTGCTCATCGCCGCGCCTCGATCACGCGCGTGAACGGGATGAGCTCGGTCCCGGTGAGCGCGATGAGCACCGTGACGGTGACGGCATTGACCTGCACGACCCGATGCCACCCCCAGCGGTCCCGGACGTGCGTGGCGCCCTCGATGTCGGCGCGCGTGAGCTGGACCCGGTCGGCCTCGACGGCACGGGCAGCAGCCCTGGCCTCGCGTACTTCCTGCGCCCTGGCCTCGATGGCGGCGTCCCGGGTGGCCAGGGCAGCCCTGAGGTCAGCGGCGCTCTGACGGCGGTATCCGGTGCGGCTGCTCATGCGACGCTCCCGAAGTCGAAGACGCCCTGGTCATCCATGGGTGTCGCGACCTTCTCGACTTGCATGGCTGAGGCGATCTGGCCGGGGTCGTTGACGCGCCATTGCGCGAGCCGGCAGTAGTCAGTTGACAGGTCGACGTAGACGCCGCGCCTGCCGAGGACGCGGGCGACGAGCGCGGTCGTGCCCGTGCCGCCGAACGGGTCGAGGACGACGCCACCGATAGGCGACCATCCCCGAATGAACACGCTCGGCCACTCCATCGGGAAAGCAGCGAAGTGGTCGGTGACATCGGCGCCCTTGGGGACCTTGAACGACCCCACGGGGACAGTCAGTACCGAAGGCGGCATGAGGCTGTTGTTCGTGCCTCCACAGAACTCGCGGTAGTAGGACCCGAGGTGCGACCGCGCCTCTGCGGCCAGCGCGCCTGACGCTGACCCCCAGCGACCACCAGACCGCACGGCGGCCCCCTTGCTGTCGATGATGCCCACGGCCCTGATCGCGCTCCGATGCTCGGGTGTCAGTCCGGCCGCAGCGAACAACTCCTCAGCCCTGATGCGCTGGGGTCGCTCCGTCGCGTTTGCGGCCGGAACTCGCACGTCGGATGAATGGAAGTAGTGGGTCGACCGCGTGAGGTGAAACCACGTCTCATGCGTGCGGCGCATCCGATCGCTCGCTCTGGCGTCGATGAAACCCTTGCCTGCCTTTGACCAGATCACTTCGGAGCGAAGGGTGAGGCCCAGTTCGTCGATGCAGCGGATGGCGTAGCGCCATGGGAGGCCGAGTAGGGACCGGCCTGCGTACTTGTCGCCGAGGTTGACCCAGATCGACCCGGACGGCTTGAGCACCCGCATCATCTCGGCGGTTGCCGAGATCAGCGCATCCACGAACTCGGCAGGAGTCGCCTCCGAGCCGATCTGGCCGGCGTAGTGCTCGCCCCCGTCCCGGTAGGAGCGGAGCCCGAAGTACGGCGGGGACGTGACCACGAGATCGACCGTGGCGTCCACGAGCGGCAGCGCCAGCGCGTCCCCGTGGTGGAGGGTCACGGCGTCGTCGGCGTAGTACGGCTGCGCGCTCATGCTGCCCTCGCCTTGCGGACCGCGGCCCGTGCGGCCCGTGCGTCCCGGGCAGCGACGGCCTCAGCCACGGTGCTGACACCCCGCCGCTCACCGACGCTCAGACCACCCCAAGTGCCGTCCCTGATGTCGTGGTCGAGCGCGAACTGCCCGCACGTGTCCCGGACGGGGCAGCGGGCGCAGATATCCTTCGCCGCGGATCGGGGGCCGCCCGGGGACGGGAAGAACACACCCTGATCGACCTGCGCGCAGAGGGCGGACGCGCGCCAGTACGGGTCGCTCATGCTGCTCTCCGGAGGGCGTTGGCTTGGATGCCGAGCAGGTGGCGGATCGCGGCAGCAGCCTGAGACTTCACGACGCCGTTGCCGAGCATTTTGATCGCGTCGTTGTGGCTGACCCCGGGCACGTCGGTGATCCAGCCGTCAGGGACGTCCATCATCCATTCCTCGAACCGGGGCGAGAGTCGCTGCGCCCCGCCCTTGCCGGTCGGCTCAGTGGGTGAGGGTGCTGGTCGGGTGATGGCTTCCCAGCGCTCGATGGCAGTGGTGTAGCGGCCGAAGTTCACGGGCTGCACAGCGCTCGGCATGAGCACCTGACCTTGCGTGCGGTTCTCGTCGGAGCGCACGGCGCCAAGGCCGTACATCGTCTCCGTGCCGCTTCCGCCGCGAGTAGCGCGCGGGGTCGGCAGCAGCCGAAGCGCTTCGATGCTCAGGCTCGCACCGTGCCCGTTGCCGTTGCCGTGCTTCGCCTGCATCGATGCTGTCCAGGCGTCCCAGGCGTCCACGGTCTTCCCGGCACCCATGTCGTTGACGGCGGGCGTCGGGAGCAGGGTCAGGCGGTCCTCGGCAACAGGTGCTCGATCTCGTCCGCGAGCGTCGGCCCGTGCCCCCCAGCCTTCCGCTTGTCCGGGTGCTGCGAACCGCCGTTCTGCGCCAACTGCGAGGTCGGCGTCTTGAGCAGCGGGCCAGGCGAGGACGAAGACCCGGAACCTCCCGTGCGGGGCTCCCACGTCGGCAGCTCGTAGGCCCGTCCACGCAGCGTCATACCCGATGCCGGCCAGGTCGCCAAGAACGCGTCCGAGTGCTCGCAGAACAGGCCCGTCGTCTCCGTCTCCCACACATCCCGCGCAGGGTTCCATGTCGCTATCGGCATCGGCACTGAGGGCTCCCCTGACGTTCTCCCAGACCACCAGCGATGGCCTGAGTGCTGCGATTGCGTCGCGCATGTAGGACCAGAGGCCCGAGCGCGTGCCGGCCTTCATGCCCGCGCCCTTGCCGGCGGTGGACATGTCCTGGCACGGTGAGCCGCCGCACACGATGGTCGGCGGGGTGACGACGGACCAGTCGATCTTGGTGATGTCGCCGAGGTTCGGGACGTCGGGGTAGTGGTGGGCGAGCACCTTCGACGCGGCCTTGTCGAACTCCGAGAACCAGATCGGGTCGGCGTCGAACACTTCCTTGAGTGCTAGGCCGATGCCCTCGTAGCCGGAGAAGAGGGAACCAACCGTGACGGTGCTCATGACGCCGCCAGCCCGAAATACCAGCCCACGTCCCATGCCTCGTGCCGGGTCAGGCACGCACCCGCGAGGGCTACCTCCGCGGCCGTGTTGGCGTGTGGTCGGGGCTCCTCGTCAGTGGGAGGCGGGAAGGTGCTCATGCCGCACCCCTGCACACATGAGCCTGCACCCACGCCGCAGCCCACGGCCCGGACGTGCATCTGTACGAGTCCCCGCACACCTCGCAGGTGACGGTGAGGACGCCGGGGGGGAGTGACGGGTCGGCGTATGTGAGGAAGGTCATGACGCCACCTGCTCGGGTGGCTCAGGTGCGAGTGCGTCCATAGCCGAACTCGCCTCCGCCTTCGTGAGCGTCTTGGTCGAGTCGACGTCGCGGCCCAGGAGGGTAGAGAGCCAGGCGAGCACGGCCTCGCGGTCGTCGAGGCTGTTCTCGCGGAGCAGGGCGAACAGCCGCCGGGATTGCGCGTCGGTACGCACGTCCGCGACGGGCGCAGCGGGCGGGGAGGTTGGCGCGACGTCTGGCGCGGACACGGGCGCCGGGCCCCGCGGTCTGGCGCGGCTCATCGTCCGCGTCGGCGCGGGGGCCGCGACCGGCTCAGCCTGCGAGGGTGCGGCCGGGTCGACGCCGCGCTCCACGTCGGCCGCCTGTAGGTCCTCCTTGGCCCAGAGGTCGAGCGCCACACCGAACCTCATGGCGGCGTTGCGGATCGCGTCACCGATGCATTCCTTGAGGCCCATGCCGTCGCCAACACCGATGCGGGTCACGCCGGCGACCGTGAGCCTGATCCACAGGTTCCGGTTGCTGTCGAGCATCGGCAGGCCGTTGCTGTCGAGGGCGAACGGCTCCCAGTTCCAGTCGGGGTCGACCTGCAACAGTCGGTCGGTCGCGGCAGCGTGCCCCACATAGTCGAGGTGCGCGGCGGGCAGGCCGTGGTATCCGCCGCACTCGCGGCAGGTGCCTTTGGGCGACTCCTTCTTGTAGGGCTTCGGCAACTTGCCGACCGTGGCAGCGGGGAACGGTTCCCGCAGCGCCTTGGCTTGCTTCGCGTCCATCAGGCCACTTCCTGTGCGATGTAGGCGGCGCCGACGTAGCCGGTGCCGGGGATGCGCCAATTGCCCTCGGCGCGCTTGTTGATCTCATAGACGGCCCGGATCGCCAGGAACTCGGCGTAGATGTCGGGGCCATACCGCAGCGGCAGGACGTCGTACCCGTCCTCGCGGATGTGCACGCCCCACGCGGCCTCGATGCCGAGGTCGGCCATCGGGTGCTCGTCGCCGTCCTCGCCGTAGAACTCGGCGTGCCCGTAGGCGTTGAGCTGGAACGCGGCCGACGTGTAGATGCGCTTGCCGGACTTCCAGTCGAAGATCGCCCGCGGTCCCTTGTTGTGGTCGGCGGCGAGGTCGAGCCTCCCGGCCCACAGGTGCTCGCGGGACGCGACGGTCTGCTCGATGAGGACGGGCTCGATGTGCCAGTCCTCCATGAACGCGAGGGCCGACTCGACGAGCCCGATCTGCTCGGGCGGGACCTCGACCGCTTCGCCCCGGGCGATGCGCTCGGCGAGGTCGTGGAACGTGGTCCCGCGCGTCGCGGCGTCGTCGCGCTTCTGCCAGGGCATCGCCTTGAGTGCGTTGACCATCGGCTCGCGGCCCATGGTGCGCAGCGCTTCGACGGCATCACGCTCGTCGGCGACGAACTCGGCGACCTGTGCGGCGGCCCACTTCGAGAGCGCTGGCTTGTCGAGGACGCCGATGATGGTCGTGACACCGGGCACCCATTCGCCGTCCAGACGATATCTGTGTGACGCCGGGTAGAAGACGAGCCCGGTGGCCTTTGGCTTGGCACTCACGCCGACACCGGCCCCACGTAGTCCACGCTCACCACGACGGGCCGTGTCCGGGCGGCGGCGAGCGCCCGTGCGATCATGGCCCACTGACTGGCGAGGGCCGCCGGGTCGAGGTCGTCCATCTCGACCCACCTCGCGGCCTCCTCACGCTCGGCGTCGCGGCGTGCGTCCATGTCGTCGTTCATCGGCCCGTCTCCGTCTCGCTGGGGGCAGCGGCCAGGGCGGCGCGGAGGCGCGCCACGGTGTCCTCGATCGCACAAGCCGGGCACTCGTCAGTGCACTCTGCCGGCTCGGATTCCGTCGCCTCGTAGACCGTGTGCCCGAGGTCGAAAGCCACGTCCTCCAGGACGTCGAGGTCCAGCCCCTCCACCGCCTCCCGGAGCGCGACCAGGGCAGCCCGGGCCTCGTCCCGCTGCTCGTGTGCGATCCCCGCGTACTGCTCGGCCACAGACGCCGCCTCGGTCAGCCGCTCGACCTCGGCGTCCCTCGCGGCGAGGACGTCCAGCAGGGCGAGCGGGCGCTGGATGTCAAGGACTGCGCGGACGGCCTCGCGGTCGTCGTCGGCATCGGGAGTCATCCCTCGGTCGCGCTGCCAGCGCAGCACCCGCCCGAGCAGCACGTCCTCGTCCCATGACGCCCGAAACGCGCCCACAACCAGGACCCGGCTAGAAGCGTCGTCGGCGTACATCCCGGCCGCCTCGCCCTCACGAACCGCAGCCGTCAGGGCCTCGCGCGTCTCGTCGGTGCTCATGTCCATGTCCGTCCCTCGTGTATGTCGGTGTGGGTGGCGCCGTCGTGACCGGCTGGCAGGGTGCAGGTGGCCGCGATCCATCCGAGAGCGTCGGTGCGGGTGGCAGCACAGTGGGCGCCGTAGGCATCCGGCTCCATGAGAGCCAGGCGCAGGGCGTCGGGGGCGCTCACGCGGTCACGCACAAGGCGGCGGTGATCGCACGCATGGTCGGGCAGGGCCAGACCTCGTTGTGCCCGCCCTCCTGCTGGGAGCACCATCCGCCCGACTTGCTCTCGACGTGCAGCGCGAGGACGGCCCGCAGCGCGGCGATCACCTCGTCCCACGGCCCCTCGGTCGCCGCGTCGTATTGCGCCTCGATCTCCGCAAGCCGGTCCTCGACGGCGCTCATGCGGTCGCCCGGCCTGAGCGTTCGCTGTTGTGGTCCCGGATGTCCTCGCTCTGTCCGCGCCAGTAAGCGGAGTTGTCGAAGATCGGGCGCTCGCGGGCCGCCTCGGCATGGTCGTATTCCGCGGCGAGGGCCGTCACGTAGCCGGGCAGGTCGGTGACGTGCAGGGAGCTCACGAGGTCACGCAGCACGTCACCGGGGGTCGGGTCACCGGGGAGGATCCTCGGGGCGGGCATCCCGCGGCGCACGCAGTCACGCGCATGCCCGTGGCTGCGGGTGGCGTCACCGTCGCAGCAGCGCAGGACGGGGCGGGTGTCCCGCTCGTCGTAGTAGCGCTCGTCGGGGCCGAAGTCGTCTCTGATCATGAGGTCACCTGCTCAGCGATGTCGTCGGGGAGCGTCCACAGCCCGAGGCGACCCTTGGCGGGGATCGGAACGGCGAGCGGTCGCGGGTTCTCCCACACGAGGTGCCAGTGCTCGTCCATCGCCCACGGGGAGCAGGGGCGCAACCTGCCGAGGATGCCGCCCGCGCCGTTGTCGGGAATGGCGGCGAACTCGTCGCGGTGCTCGCGGTACAGCCGCACCACCCGGTGCAACTCGCGGTCCCAGCACTCGTCTGCGTGGTGCACGTCAACGAGGTCAGCGACGCCGATGATCGCGCCGAACGCGATCTCGGTGGGGGTCTCGGAGCCGTGCGCGTCGCGGTGTGCGCGGCTCGACATGTTGTCCTGCTCGAACGGGTGCAACCCGGCGTGGATGGCGACCGGCCCGCGGTAGGACCCGGCGATGTTCCGGGTCCGGTTCTCGACCTTGCCGAGGTGGACGATCGCCCAGGCGTGGGGCTGACGGACGGTGATGGCCCTCATGACGCATCCCCGGTGATCTGCATCCCGAGCGCGGCCTTGTCCGCGATCCGCTGCCACCGCGCCCGCTGTGCCGCCACCGCGCCCCGGTCGATCTCGTCCTGCTCGACCCACCGGGCGGCCTCGTCGCGCTCACGGGCGGTCACGTCGGCGAAGTCGGTCATGACGTCGCCTCGTCCGGGACGAAGATCGCGTGCTCGCATGTGTGCTCCGACGCGGGGATCCGGGCGTCGGCGAGCAGGCGGCGGGCGATGACTGCTGGGGGTATCAGCCGGTCGATCTCGGCTGCGATCAGCGCCCCGGCCTTGACCAGTTCCCGCACCCGGTCGTCAGGCGTCGGCTTCCAGTACGCGGGCGTCCACGGCCATGCCGGGAGGATGTCCCGCCCACGCACACGCTCAGGCATCGCGTAGCAGACGGCCGCGAGCGCGAGGTCGTCAGGCCCATGGGCGGCGTCGTGATCGACAGTCCACCCCTCGGCTTCGACCTGGCGGCGACGTTCGGCCGCGATCAGTTCCACCCCGGCGCTCACGACGTCGCCTCGGTCGGCTCTATGCGGACACCCGCGAGGTAGAGGCGGCGGGCATAGGCGTCATCGGTCTGGAAGTCGTGCTCCTCGTTGGCGATCAACGCGACCGACAAGGCAGCGACCTGCGCCTCATCGACCGGCGGCTCGTGTGGGTGCGCGTCCAGGTGCTGCGCCATGTGGAAGTAGTCCGTCCCGATGCTCCGCGCCCTGTCGGCGGTGAGGTTGCGCTCGCCAGCGAGGAGCAGTTCCGCTTCCCACTGGGCCAGCGGCTCGCTCGGCTCGATGACGATGCTGTCGGCTGGGACGATGCGGACCCCGCACTCAGCCTCCACGGCGGCCAGGAAATCGGCGCGGTCGAAGTTCGAGTACCACTCGGGCGTGCCGCGAGCGGAACGCGTCGCGACTGCGATGCACTCCACCCCGTCGCTGGGGTAAGCGTCGAGGACAACCTCGGCGGCGCCAAAGCGGTTCATGACGGTGGTGCTCATTTTGAGTCTCCGATCAGACGGCAGTACGCGCCGGTGATCCCGGCGACGGCGACGGCGAGCAGGACCCCCCAAAGCTCGTCCCCGGTGGCCCGCCACACCTGCACGAGCGCCACGAGGACACCCAGGAGGAGGAGGGTCGCGAAGATGACGAAGACGGCCGTGACGGGCGTCTCCCACCCCGGGGCCCGGTCGGCGCGGGCGGCGTCGTCGAGGATCTCGGTGATCTCCGCATCCCAACGGGAGGAGTCGGGGG
>JAENWO010000412.1 GCA_016649925.1 Actinomycetales bacterium | reverse complement strand
GGGGCGGGGACCGCGGCCGGGGCGGCGGCGCTCGCACCCGGGATCGTGAGGACCTGGCCGATCCGGATCAGGGCCCGGGCGTTGAGGCCGTTGGCGGCGATGACCGCCGAGACGGTGGTCTTGTAGCGCTGGGCGAGCACCCACACGCTGTCACCCGAGGCCACGGTGTACGTGCCGCCGGACAGCGAGGGTGCGGCCGGGGCGGTGGGAGCGGTGACGGCTCCCGAGCCCGGGATCGTGAGGACCTGGCCGATCCGGATCGCGGCGGCGGAGTTGAGGCGGTTGGCGGTGACGATGGCCGCGACCGTCCTGCCGGTCCGGACGGCGATGTGGCTCACCGTGTCGCCCGCGCGCACCATGTACGTGCTGGCGGGGGCCTCCGCCACCACGCGGAACGTGGGGACGTGGCGCCCGGGCTGGACGCCGGGGCTGCGGTGGATCGGGCGCATCTGGTCCTCACCGCCGACCGCGGCGGCACCCGGGTTGACGGCGGCGGCCGGGGCGACGGCGGTGGCGAGGCCGACGGCGGTGGCGATGCCGATCGCGCTCGCTGTGGACAGGGCGGAGCCCCGGCGTGCGGACGTGGTGGTGGAACGGCGCTCGATGCGAGCCATGGTCTCTCCGGCGGCGATTTGCGACACACAGGCGTGTCGGACGTGACTGATGAGGTCAATGGGGTATATGTGAACAATGTGACAGTAGCGTCACCTGGCTGTCACGACAAGGTCGTTACCCGTAGGCTCCGGTGCCGTGGACATTTTCGACGACCTCGTCTCCCGTTGGTTAAGCCTGCCCGAGGTGGCTGAAGCGCTGGGCGTGGAGCTGCGTGCGGTGCGCGAGATGCTCACCGAGCGGCGCTTCGTCGCGGTGCGCCGCGGCCCAGAGTCCGTCTTGTCGGTACCTGCGGACTTCCTCGTGCTCGAGGGCGAGACCAGCCCGATCGACGGTGCGCCCGTCGTGATCCCGGCGCTGCTCGGCACGATCATCCAGCTCGGGGACAACGGCTTCGAGGATCCGGAGATGGTCCGCTGGCTGTTCAGCGAGAACGACGAGCTCGGCGCGGTGCCGATCGCGGCGCTGCGAGCCGGACGCACGCATGCGGTGCGGCGGGCTGCCCAGTCGCTTTCCTTCTGAGGGGCTCCCGCCTCTGGGGGACCCCCGCGGCAGGGTGGAGCGTGCGGCGCCTCAGGCGGTGCGTGAGATGGCCGCCCGAGCGAGGTGCTGCAGCCAGTCGACGGCGTCGTGGGGAAGGCCCGCCGCATCGATCGCGGCGAACCCGGCGTCGGTGCGGTCCTGGATCAGCTGCTCCACCTGTGCGAGTGCACCGGAGCGGGTAAGGATCGCGCGGATCTCCTCGACCTCATCCGCGTCGAGGTCGGCACGTCCGAGCGCGCCGCGCAGCAGGGTCACGTCGGCGCCGGCGGCCCGCGTCATCGCGAGCGTGACGAGCACCGTGCGCTTGCCCTCCCGGAGGTCGTCACCTGCTGGCTTGCCGGTGACCGCAGGGTCACCGAACACGCCCAGCACGTCGTCCCGCAGCTGGAAGGCCTCACCCACGGGCAGCCCGATAGCTCGGTACTGCGAGATCGCGGCCTCGTCGGCACCGGCCATCGCGGCCCCGAGGGCGAGCGGATGCTCGACGCTGTACCTCGCCGACTTGGCGCGGATGACCCGTCTCGCGCGGTCGAGGTCCACCCGGGGGTCATCGCTCCACGGGGCGGACTGAGCGTAGATGTCGAGGTACTGGCCGATGGTGACCTCGGCCATCATCTCCTCGACGATCGCCCGGCCCCGCAGCCGCGCAGCCTCCGCCACCTCGTCGAGGGCGCCGTTCAGGTCAGCGGTCGCGGCTACGAGGAGGAGGTCGCCCAGCAGGATGGCGCCGGCTGCGCCGAAGTTCTCAGCGTCGCCGAGCATGGCGAGCTCGGTGTGCAGCGCGGCGAACTGTCGGTGTGCCGCCGGCAGTCCGCGACGGGTGTGCGAGCCGTCCATCAGGTCGTCGTGGACGAGGGCAGCCATCTGGAACAGCTCGAGGCCAGAGCCGGCCCGCACGATCGGTCCGGTCAGGTCCGCCCCACCGGCACAACGCCACCCCGCGGCGGCGAAGGCGGCCCGCAGCCGCTTGCCCCGCGCGAGGAGCACACCCGCGACGTCGAACTGAACCGCGATCTCCGGACCCACCGGCTCGAAGTGGCCGGCCAGCCCCGCCACCGAGGACAGGACCCGCGCGGACACCGCGTCGCGAAGGGCTTCGAGGGCGCGGTCGCCGGGGGACGGGAGCGGGGTGGACGGCACCTCTGCACCTTATCGGCGGCCCCGCTCTGAGCGCGCTGTGGACAGTGTGCTCGGTCCACAGCGCACCGCTGGTGCCTCGGAGTTGATGTCGCACCCGGAGGGTGGCCTCGCCCGCTCGCTCCTTGGCGTGGACTACTGCCCATGGACACCGACGACCACGACATCCCCGCCCTGAACTTGTGCGAGCCGGCCGAGCTGCTCGCCTACCTCCCGTACCGACTCGGCTTCCAGCCGGGCGAGTCCGCCGTCCTGCTGTCGGTGAGGGCCGCGGACCATGACGGCCACGTCGTCGGCCTGATCGCGCGTGCAGACCTCGCGCACCTGGCCGATGCCGGTGAGGGCGCCCAGCTGAGGGTCCAGCTCCTCTCCCAGCTGAAGGCGGATGCGGCACAGGAGGTGGTCCTCGCCCTCTACACCGAGACGCCAGTGGATGAGGTGCGGTTCGGAACCTCCACTGCGGCCCGCGTCCTGCGGTGGTGGTTGGGAACCTCGCCGTGGGCGGATCCGACCCAGACCTGGGTCGTCTCGTCCTCGACGTTCCGGTGCGTTGAGTGCGCCGCCGAACCATGCTGCCCGGATGTCGGCCGACCCGTCAGCGAACTGCAGGACACCCGGATCAGTGCCCAGATGGTCTGGGAGGGTGCCACAGTTGCTCCCACCCGGGAGGCCCTCGCCCCGGAGCTGCGGGCCGAGCCCGGCCGGCGCATCGTGGCGGTTCGCGCGGCGGCCCGGGAGCGCCGGCGGCGCGAGCACCTC
>JAENWO010000133.1 GCA_016649925.1 Actinomycetales bacterium | reverse complement strand
TCCAGCGTCGCCCAGTCTGCGCGCGGCCAGCGCGAGGTCCTGGTGGCGGTCCGCCAAGCCGAGCCGGCCGAGGTCGACCAAGCCCGTGACGGCGCCCGTCTCGGCGTCGAAGAGGACGTTCGGGGCGCACAGGTCCCCGTGGCACACCACCTGCTCCGGGGTCGGTGGCACCGTGGCGAGCAGCTCGTCGAGCAGGTCAGCGATCGGGCGGCCCCGGCGCTCGTCGTCCGGGTCCTCGGCGTCGAGGAGTACCTGCGAGACCGCCAGCACGGCGGCGGGCAGCATGACGACGAGGTCGCGGACGAACAGGCAGTCAGCCAGCGCGTGCAGCGCCCGGGTGACCTCGGCCAAACAGGTGAGGCACGCCTCGACCAGTGCGGGTGGCCAGGGCTCGGCGAGCGAGCGGCCCGGCAGGGCGCGCGTCAGCAACCACGAGCTCCGCTCGTCCTCACCGCATTCGAGCACCTCGGCGGCGGGAAGTCCCGCACCGCGGAGCCAGGCGGTCCGGACCGCCTCGTCGCGGAGGTCCTGGACAGCGCGGCCGAGGGCGCCGGTCACCTTGACGCACCGCGGGTGTAGCGTCTGACCTCGTGCACTTCGTGATCATGGGCGCCGGGCGCGTGGGCGTGACACTGGCTGAGACCCTCGAGTCGAACGGTCACTCCGTCGCCATCATCGACCAGAACCCCGAGGCCTTCAGGCGCCTCTCCGCCGAGTTCGAGGGACGCCGGGTCACCGGCATGGGTTTTGACCGCGACGCGCTGGCGCAGGCCGGCATCGAGGACGCGTACGCCTTCGCCGCCGTCTCCAGCGGGGACAACTCCAACATCCTCGCCGCGCGCGTGGTGCGCGAGACGTTCGGCGTGGACAACGTCGTCGCCCGCATCTACGACCCCCGCCGGGCGGAGATCTACCAGCGCCTGGGCATCACGACGGTGGCGACGGTGCGCTGGACCGCGGACCAGGTGCTGCGACGGATGATGCCGCTGGGCGCAGCGGCCGAGTTCCGAGACACCTCCGGCCGGGTCAGCCTGTGCCAGATGGACCTGCACCCCGCCTGGACCGGACGGACGGTCCGACACGTGCAGGCGGGTTCGGGGGCTCGGATCGCGTTCTTGTCCCGCTTCGGCGACGGCTATATCCCCTCCCCCGATGACGTCCTCCAGGAGAAGGACGTGGTGCACGTCATCGTGCACTCGGAGGACATCAACGAGGTACAGCGGGTGCTGGCCACCCCACCTGCGGCGCTGGAGGACTGATGCGGGTCGTCATCGCGGGAGCCGGGAGCGTGGGCCGGTCCATCGCCCGCGAGCTCCTCGGCCACGGGCACGAGGTCATGCTCATCGACAAAGAGCCGAGCGCGATGCGCGTGTCCTCGGTGAGCGAGGCCGAGTGGCTGCTCGCGGACGCGTGCGAGATCACCTCCCTGAACCAGGCCCGGCTGGAGGAGTGCGACGTCGTCGTCGCCGCCACCGGGGACGACAAGGCGAACCTCGTGCTGTCCCTGCTCGCGAAGACCGAGTTCGCCGTACCGCGCGTGGTGGCTCGGGTGAACAACCCCAAGAACGAGTGGATGTTCGACGACGCTTGGGGCGTGGACGTCCTCGTCTCCACCCCGCGGATCATGACGTCGCTCGTGGAGGAGGCCGTCTCCGTGGGCGACCTCGTCCGGATCTTCACCTTCCACCAGTCCGGCGCGAGCATGTACGAGATCACCCTCGCCGACTCAGCACCGGTGGTGGGCCGCCGCGTGTCGGAGATCCTCTGGCCCACGCACACCGTGCTCGCGGCCATCATCCGCGGTGACCGGCCGATCCCGCCGAGCCCGGACGACACCCTCGAGGGCGGCGACGAGCTCCTGCTCATCATGTCGTCGGAGGATGCGGCGGATCTGGCTGAAGTGCAGCAGTTGCTCGAGGACTCGCGACCAACCACGTGATCCACAGCACGAAGGCCCACAGCGGCACCCCCATGACGAGCCGCGCGGTACCGAGCCAGCTCGCCTCGGCGTTGAGGTAGAGCGGCACCTGCACGGCGAGCCGCAGCACGAAGGCACCCACCCACAGCCACGACGCCGCTGAGTACCGGCGGCGGAGCGGTGCGTGGCGCCGCCACGAGAAGTCCTTGCCGAACAGCGAGGACACGATCACCCCGACCACCGGCCAGCGAGCCAGGACCGAGGCTGCCACACCGAGCGCCATGGCGGCGTTGACGTACAGGCCCCACGCGAAGTAGTTCTCCGCCTGACCCGAGCGCGCGGCCCAGATCGCGCCGATCGCCACGCCGAGGAGCCCGCCGAGCGCCTGAGTCACCGGGGTTCGAGCCACGAGCCGGGCGAGGGTCGCTACGATCGCGACGCCGACGGAGGCGATCAGCGCCGGCTGCAGCGAGCGGGTCGCGACGAACACGACGACGAACACCAGGCCCGGCGCGGTGGACTCCACCAGCCCTCGTACGCCACCGACGGAGGCGGCGAGGTCGAACTCGCCCTCCCCGAGCTGGCGCATCCCCCGCGCGGGAGGGGCGAGGGTCTCGGCCGAATCCGATCCGCCCGCCGTCGGGCCTCCGTCCGGCGCGCTCATCGAGGCGCCGCCGGGGCGAGGAGGCGGTAGCTGGGGTTGTACATGACACGATGGGACCGACCGACGTCGGCCTCGCACACCATGCCCTCGACCACGATCCGGCGGCCGGGCTCGATGCCGGCGATCGTCCGGCGACCGAGCCAGATGAGGTCCAGGCTGCCCGAGCCGTCGTAGAGCTCCGCGACGAGCGCAGGGGCGGTCTCGGCGGGGCGGTACGTGACCGAGCGCAGGACACCGGAGACGAGGGCCCGGCGGCGGGGGCTGCACCCCTCGACCGGCCCGGTGCCCCGTCGCAGGGCCTCCTCGCGCTCGTCGACCGCCTCGATCTCGGCCTGGGACGCGAAGAGCTCGTCCAGCTTCTCACGCCAGGTCATCGCACCTCGGTGATCTCGGGACCGCGGGGCCGCAGGACGTCCAGGTCGGGACGCGGGGCCCCCGTCTCCGGCACCACCTCGCCGGGCTTCCCGGGCAGGTGCAGGGTGAGCAGGTCCCGCGGCGCTCGCGCCTCGGAACCACGCACCACCACGACGTCGGCGAAGACCGCCTCCATCACGACGGCCTCCTCCGGCTCGACGGCGGCCTTGCCGGTCAGGACGCCCCGCAGGAACCAGCGCGGCCCGTCGACGCCGAGGAAGCGGGCCGGACGGTGACCGCTGCGGCCGTCCGGCGTGCGGACGGGCAGCCGCGCGAGCAGCTCGGGGCCGAACGGTCCGGTGCGCTCGTCGACCGAACCGCCCTGCTTGCCGATCGACTCGGCGATCTCCCCCCGCAGGTCGTCCCACAGTCCCTCGGTGCGCGGGGCTGCGAACGCCTGGATCTGCAGGGCCGAACTCTCCAGTGCGACGTTCACGGCCACCACCCGCCGGGTCGTCTTCTCCAGCTCCATCCGCACAGCCATGCCGCGTCGGGCGGGGACCCGGACGGCACCCAGGTCGATCCGTCCGCCCAGCTCGGGTTCGTCCTCGACGTCCCAGGGTCCGCGGCCGCCGCCGTCGTCGTCGCCCTCCTCGTCCGTCACGAGCTCGTCGCCGTCGCCGTCGCCGAGGTCGACGGCGACGTCGTCCTCGTTCTTCCTCCGCCGGAACAGACTCATCGTTGTGCTCCTTCCGCGACGGACCAGCCCCCGGTGGAGCCGAACCCGCCGTCTCCGCGGTCGCTTCCCGGCAGCCGCTCCACCTCCACGAGCTGCGCGCGCGAGACCTGTTGCACGACCAGCTGGGCGATGCGGTCCCCGCGGGAGAGCGAGACACTCTGCTCGCGGTCGGTGTTGACGAGGATGACCTTGATCTCCCCGCGGTAACCGGCGTCCACGGTTCCGGGTGCGTTCAGCGTCGTGATGCCGTGTTTCGCCGCCAGACCGGACCGGGGATGCACGAAGGCGGCGTACCCGTCGGGGAGCGCGATCGCGATGCCGGTGGGCACGGCGTGCCGCTGCCCGGGTTCCAGCGTGACGTCCTCGCGGGCGAGCAGGTCGAGCCCCGCGTCACCCGGGTGGGCGTAGCTGGGCGCGGGCAGGTCTGGGTCGAGCCGCTGGAGGAGGATGTCCACCTGGTCCACGTCGGCTGGGTACGTACGGGTCACGGCACGAGCCTACTTGCCTCGAGCGGGGCCGGACCGGGGCCCGAACCGTGGCAGGCTCCTCCCATGACCAACCAGACCCGGTTCACGGAGCGCCTGAACCCCTCGCTCGCGGTGTGGGCGCTCGCACCCGGCGTGGGGCTGATGGCGTTCATCTCGTTCCTGCCGGTGCACCGCACGTCGGCGCTCGTGATCGGTCTCGTGGTGGCGGTGACCACCGCCGTGGTCCTGTACCGGCTCACTCCCACCCTGGCCGTGGCCGACGGCGAGCTCCGGGCCGGGCGCGCCCGGTTGCCGCTGGAGGTGGTGGGGACGGTCGACGTCCTCGAGCGCGAACAGGTGCGTGAGGCGATGGGGCCCGGCCTGGACGCCCGGGCGTTCGTGCTCCACCGGGCGTGGGTCCCCACCGCTGTGCGCGTGCACCTGCAGGACCCCCACGACCCGACGCCGTACTGGGTGCTCTCCACCAGGCGCCCACACGAACTGGCGGACGCCCTGGTGGAGAGAGGTGCTCAGGCCGCGCACTCCGAGCAGACGGGCTGACCGCTCTCCTCGTAGGCCAGCTGGCTGCGGTGGTGCACGAGGAAGCAACGGGAACAGGTGAACTCGTCGGCCTGACGGGGCAAGACGCGGACGGAGAGCTCCTCGCCGCTGAGATCGGCACCGGGCAGCTCGAATCCTTCGGCCGCTTCGGTCTCGTCCTCGTCGACGGCACCCGAGTTCTTCTCGGCCCGCCGCGCCTTCAGCTCCTCGAGGGAGTCCTCGCTCAAATCCTCGTCGGTCTTGCGCGGTGCGTCGTAGTCGGTCGCCATAGTGGGCAAGCGCTCCGGTTTCTCTAGTGGGGTGGTCGCACCTACAACGCTCTTGGCGCCGAAATGTTCCCGTGGCGAAGGGATTGTCCATCATCTCGGCGAGAAATGCACTCCCGTCCCTCGCGGGCCGGTTCACCCGTCGTGCGGACCACCCTCGTCCGACTCCCGAGGGGTGCGCGAGATCTCGGCCACGAGCTCGGCCACGAGCTGGGCGGACCGGCCACGACGGACGTGTACCCGAACCCGGTGCCGACCAGCGCGTCGGCGAGGGCCACCTCGCCCGCAGCCCGGACCGCGCGCGGCGAGGTCCACCAGCTCGGTGATCGTGGTCGCATCCGGGTCTTGGGAGGTGACTGTGGTCCTCTCGTGCTTGCGTCCGAGGCGGCGATGGTGTGCGCTGGGGGTCTGCGCGCGCTCCATCTGCCGCCACACCGTCCGTAATCCAGGGTTCTCACCCTAGGGGCTGGCAGGCTCGGGCGTGAGCGAAGGTACGGAGGTGTCATGGTTGACCTAGAACTGGTCGGGATCCACGCGGATGGGGAGAACCTCATTCTGATCGGACCCGACGGCGAACGGCACCGTCTGGCGATCGACGAGGCGCTGCGCGCTGCGGTCCGACGCGACCGCCCGCAGCTGGAGAAGCTCCGCGTGGACTCGGCGATCCGACCCCGCGACATCCAGGTGCTGATCCGCGCCGGTGCCTCTGCCGAGGACGTCGCCCAGGATTCCGGTCTGCCGATCGAGCAGGTCCGCCGGTACGAGGGCCCGGTCGTCGCGGAGCGCACGCACGTCGCCCAGCGCGCCCGCTTGATCACGATCGGCCGCGACGCCGGCTCCCCCGAGCTCGGTGACCTCGTGATCGACCGGCTCGCCGCCCGCGGCGTCGACGCCGAGTCCGTGACCTGGGACGCCCGACGCCGTGGGGGCGAGCCGTGGGAGGTCGTCGCCCGGTTCGTGGCTGGGGACCGTGAGCGGGAGGCGGCGTGGCAGGTGGATCTCGCCTCCCGCACCCTGACCGCCCTGGACGACGAGAGCCGCTGGCTCTCCGAGACCGAGCTCGGTCGCGCCGGCCCCCGCCGGCACCTGTCCTCGGTGCGCGCCGCCCGGCTGTACGACGTCGAGACGGACGCCGACATCGCGCCCTCCCTGAGCGCCGTCGACGCCGTCATCCGCGACTCCCGGCCGTTCGCCGGGCCGGAGCACGAGGAGGTTCGCGGACCTGCGGAGGGGACGCCGTCGGACACCGAGGCCCTGCTGGACGAGCTGAACGCCTCCCGGGGCGTGCGCCAACGGGTCGAGATCGACGACGACGCGCTCGCCGCGGAGGCCGTGAAGGAACCCATGCTCTGGGAGGACCCGCCGCCGGCCCATCCCGCCGCTTCCCACCCGGAGGAGGCGCTCGACGCCGGCGTGGTGCCGATCCCGCCGCACCTGGCCGATCCTGACCCCGAGCCCGAGGGACCGTCGGGCAAGGCCCGCAAGGCGCCAAAACGCCACCGGCGGACAAGCGTGCCGAGCTGGGACGAGATCGTCTTCGGCGCGAAGAACGACTGATTGCTGACCGGCGTGTGACGAGCCACTAGCGCCGGGGCGGTACCGCCCACGCGTCGAGGTCCAGCGGCAGCGTGTCCGGGGAGGGGCTGACGGCTCGCGCGGACGCGGCCGTCATCCGGCGCATGTGGTGGCGCCGGCACAGCACCTCGTAGCCCACGACGTCGGCCCGCACGCCGGTCTCACCCACGACGTCGGCCCGCACGCCGGTCTCACCCACGACGTCGGCCCGCACGCCGGTCTCACC
>JAENWO010000419.1 GCA_016649925.1 Actinomycetales bacterium | reverse complement strand
GCCCGCCGGGCCCGGCGCATCATGCTGCAGAACGTCGGGCTGTCCCTCACGCTGATCGCGGTCCTGATCCCGCTGGCGTTCGCCGGGGTCCTGGGACTGGCCGCCGTCGTCCTGGTCCACGAGCTCGCCGAGGTCGTCGTCATCGCCAACGGCGTGCCCGCCGGCCGCACCAAGAACCTGCACCCCACCGCAGTCCTAGCGAGCGCGACCCCACCGCAGCTGGTCACAACTAGCTGAGAACGGGCACATCCCGGCCCAGACACGCCTGGATCATCACCACCATCCCGGAAGGACCCGCGCACCCATGGCCGTGGCGACGGATAGCTACGACTCGCCGCCCGCTGCCGAGCGAGCAGCGCTGCCATCCGATCTGGACGTCGTGGCCGCGCTAGCCAGCCCGGTGGAGGTGGGCGGCCGGCAGCTGAACGTGACCGAGCTCCCCACCAGCCGTGAACCGTCGGGGGAGTAGCAGTTTCGTCTCGAAGGGAGTCGGCGCAGCACCAGTTGCTCGGTAAGCAGTGGGCCGCGAATACAGCGTCAGATGGGATACGCGCTGCCTGAAATGTCATAATGTACATTATCGGCTCTTTATACGGTCTGGTGCAGACCTGCTTTCGGGTCCATCGTAGAGACATGACGACGATCTCGCTCACCGAGGCGAAGACGAGGCTGAACGAGCTCGTCGAGCACACGGTCACCACCCACGAGCGGGTCACCATCACCCGCCACGGCCGCCCTGCCGCGGTACTGATCTCGGTCGAGGACCTGGAGTCGATGGAAGAGACCCTGTTCTGGCAAGCCCAGCCCGGCATCCACGACGACATCGACGCCGGCCGCCGTGAAGCAGCAGCCGGCCAGCTACATGACGAGGCGGCGGTGCGGCGCCGGTATGGCGTCGGGACCACCAGGTGAGGTGTTCGGCGACGATGCCGTCCTCACCGGGCGCGTCGGACCGAGATCGGCTCCGTGCTCATCGGCCGCCCTTGTTCAGCGCAGCGCCCGTCGGCTGTGCCACTCGGTACCGGTCGGGTCCTCGCCCGGGCCGACGCGCCGAACCGGCGTCGTCGACGCGAACCACAGCGTCGGGCCGACGATCGGGAATATCAGGATGAGGACGGTCCACACCAGCCTCTGGTTGGCGGTCAGTCCCGGGTCCCGCGCCTGCGCGCGTGCCGCGAGCACGAGCAACGTGAAGGCAACGACGGCGACGAGGCTCCACAGGAAGGCGTACGACGGCGGAAGCAACGGTGCGTCCATCTGCCAAGGCTGGCCCCGTTCCGCACCACGCGCGGCTCGAACGCCGGTCGGACCGGCGAGGCTGCACGCTCGCAGGACGCGACGCCGGTCTCGACCTGCCAGACGTCGTCCACTCCCCCGGCTATCGATGCCAGGACAGCCACTTCTTGTCGATCGCGGCCTCGAGATCGACGCCGTGATGCCGGGCGAGCAGCAGCACGTGGCAGAGGACGTCGGCGGTCTCGGCGTGCAGTCGCTCCCGCAGTTCGTCAGCGCTGTGCCCCTTGTCCCGGGCTCTCCCCGAGGCCATCAGATACGCCTGGGTCAGTTCCCCCACCTCCTCCTGTAGCTTGAGGAGGAACCAGTCGCCGTCGCGCTCGATCCCGAACTTGTCGGCGTAGATCTGGGAGATCTGCTCGATCTCCTCCCCCAGTTGCGTCAGGTCCATGCGCTGATCATGCTCTGTCGCACCGCGGTCGGGCTGATCGTGTCCGGTGGCCAGAGCCGGACGCCTCTGGCGGCGAGGCGTCGCCGATCCGTTCGAGGACCGTGTCGAGCGCACGGTGGTAGGCGTACGCACGCGGGTAGCCGCTGTGCGCGGCGATCGTGAACAGGTAGGCGGTGCGGTCCACCTCCTCGGCACCCCGGTCGATGTCGTTCGGAGCGTAGGAGTCGACCGGGAAGCCGAGGAAGTCGGTGCGCCGCCACAGGTTCACCCATGCTGGCCGTCCCTTCGCGTCCCGCCCGAGCCGTGCCGCGAGCGCTCCCGGCACGGGCGACGGCGGAGCGGGCAGCGGGCGCTCGATCTCCGCTCTCCAGGGGTCGTCGGTGAAGTAGTCCGCTCCTCGGCATGGACCGGTACCCAGCACGGTCGGACCGAGCAGCTCGGGGAAGAACCTTCCGAAGTACGGACGCAGCTGCGTGCCGTAGGTGAGCAACCCGATGCTCCGGGTGGTGGGGCCCTCGTCGCGTGCGAGGAGGACGGCGACGGCGAGCATCGCACCGACGCTGTGGGCCGAGAGCACCACCCGCCGCTCGGCCACCCGGTCGATCCGATCGGCCGCCGTCGGGAGGTCCAGTCCGGCGAGCCAGGCGTCGATCCTCCCCCGTAGCTCCGGCACGACGCGCTCGGCGTAGCACGGCGGACCGAACGGGTGCGCGGCACGAGGCAGGAAGCAGATGAGGTCCCACACCAGGCCGAGGGGACGTGCCGCGCCGGTAGCGGCGCCCGCAATCATGCTGCCGAACACGAGGAGGGCCGCAGCACCCACAGCCGCGGTAGCAACGGGTTCGACGGCGCCGGGCAGGACCCACGGTGGAAGCGGCAGGACGACGGAACCAACGATCGCGGCGGTGGGGGCGCCGTCGTACGCGACCGGGACGCCCGTGGCGTCCGCGAGGACGACGAGGACCTCCGGGGTCTGCGTGAGCAGGGTCAGGAGCAGCGCGGCGCCGCACGCGAAGGCGAGGACGCCGAGCACCTTCTCGCCGCGCTGCAGGGTAGCGGCGAGGTGCCGGGCCGCCAGCACCCGTCGCGCGGCGAGGGTGACGCCGTCGGCAGCCGACGCCTGGGCCGGGACCGATGCCGACGTCTCCGTGCGGGCTGATGGGTCCTCGGGATCACGCGAGGCGGACGGTGCATTCGGCAGCGCCGGCACCCCCCGCATCATGTACCAGAGGGGCGGAAGGAGGACCAGGACGAGGATCGCGAGGATCAGGAGGGTGG
>JAENWO010000135.1 GCA_016649925.1 Actinomycetales bacterium | reverse complement strand
TCGACTTCAAGAACACCGTGATCATCATGACCACGAACCTCGGCACGCGGGACATCGCCAAGGGCCAGCTCGCCGGCTTCCAGGCCGGTGGCGACCTGTCGACGAACTACGACCGGATGAAGATCAAGGTCAACGAGGAGCTCAAGCAGCACTTCCGGCCCGAGTTCCTCAACCGCGTCGACGACGTCATCGTCTTCCCGCAGCTCTCGCAGGAGGAGATCTTCCGGATCGTCGACCTGATGATGGCCCGCCTGACCACCCGCCTGGCGGACAAGGACATGCAGATCGAGCTGCTGCCGGCCGCCAAGGAGCTCCTCGCGGAACGCGGCTACGACCCGGTGCTCGGCGCTCGGCCCCTGCGCCGCGCGATCCAGCGCGAGATCGAGGACCAGCTCTCCGAGAAGATCCTCTACGGCGAGATCCGCGCCGGTCAGAAGATCATCGTGGACGCCACCGGCGAAGGCCTTCTCGGGGAGTTCACGTTCCGCGGTGTGCCCAAGGACACGGCCGCGGTGCCGGAGCCGGTTGCCGTCGGCGCCAGTAGGCCGGCTCTGGAGACGGGCAAGTCCGTCCCCACGGAGTGACGCACGAATGAGCGGGGCCGGTCGTCATCGCGACGACCGGCCCGTTCCGCATGTTCTGACGGTGCCCGACGGCGGGGCGTGGGTCATGCCTTCACGTCATCGTCCGAGGGCATCGGTATTCGATGGTCTCAGCCGAGGGGCGTGGTGGAACCACGAGGGACCACGCGGCAGGGCAGGACCTCGGTGCCCGAGCTCAAAGAACCGTCGATCGCCGCGAAGAGTCGCTTGGCTGCGACCCGCCCCAGCTGCTCGAGGTTGATGTCGACGCTCGACAACGGGGGGCGTGCGCCCGCCGCGAGGACCTCCCAGTTGTCGAACCCGATCACGGCGACGTCGGTCGGCACGTCCCGTCCGGCCTCGTGCAGCGCGTCGAGCACCCCCGGGCGATCTGGCGGGCACCCACCACGATCGGTCCGTCCACCCGTCGGGAGAGCAGGGCGCGGACATGATGCTGCTCTCGGATGGCGTCGCTGCGCGGATCGCAGAGGAAGACCGAGGTGCTGCCAGCGCCGAAGGCGTCCTCCGCCCCCATCAGGATGGGCATGGAGAACCTGCCCTCGAGCGTGGCTCCCGGCCCTCTGACGGGTGGCTCAGCGGCTGTGGTAAACCTCGAGCCAACGGCTCGCAAGGAGCCCGTGGCCGGCCTCGGCGGGGTGGACGCCGTCGTACGCCAGATCGGCGGCACTCGACGCCGATGCGGCCTGCGCGAACGGCCCGTCCGTGGCGACGAGGTCCGCGCCGAACTCCTCGGCCAGACGGCGGACGACCGCGATCTTCGGGTCGAGGTCCTCGCGCCAGGACCACTGGTCGGGGCGGACCGGGACGAGGAACGGTTCGATGAGCAGGATCCGACCCACCCCTGCGGCGCGGGTGCGCCTCAGCACGTCGCGATACCCGGACTCGAAGGCCGCGGCAGACGTCGGGTCGCCCGAGTCGTAGCGGCGCCACGTGTCATTGATCCCGATCATGATCGAGACGACGGCGGGGGAGTGGGCGAGCACGTCGGTGTCCCAGCGGGCCTGCAGGTCGATGACCCGGTTACCGCCGATCCCGGTGTTGAGGACACGCTCGGTGGTGAGCTCGCGCGCCACGAGGGCGGCGTAGCCGGCGCCAAGGTCGGTCAGGTTGTCGCGGTCACGGCTGGCGTCGGTGATCGAGTCACCGGTGAGAACGATGGTCACGGGCCAAACCCTACCGAGCGAGCGCCGTCGGATGTGGGCGTCGTGGGGCAGGCGCCGGTGCGCAGACGTGCGACGGGCGTCACCTGCCCGTCCCATGTCCTCCTAGGATGGGCACCAGACGGGCGCGCGGAGGCGTCCATCATCCCCGGCGCGGAAGAGGGACAATGACGGACCTGGAGGGCCTGCGGGTCATCATCACCGGCGGAGCCGCCGGTATCGGTGCGGTCACGGCGAAGGAGTTCACGGCGGGAGGTGCCCGCGTGGCGGTCCTCGACGTCCACACCAGCACCGACGCTCGTGTCCTCGGCCTGGTCTGCGACGTCACCGACGACGAGAGCGTCGGCGCGGCGGTCGCCGAGGCGGCAGCCTCGCTCGGCGGGATCGACGTCGTCGTGAACAACGCCGGCATCGGTGCGCAGGGCACCGTCGAGGACGGTGATCTCGACGCCTGGGCGAAGGTGCTCGACGTCAACGTCCTCGGAGCCGTCCGCGTCACCCGCGCCGCGCTGCCACACCTGCGCGCCTCGGAGCGTCCCTCCGTGGTGAACATGTGCTCGATCGCGGCCATCGTCGGTCTTGTGCAACGAGCCGCGTACTCCGCGAGCAAGGGGGCGGTCCTCTCCCTCACGAAGGCGATGGCCGCGGACCACGTCGGCGAGGGCATTCGCGTCAACTGCGTCAGCCCCGGCACCGTGGACACCGAGTGGGTGAGTCGCCTGCTGAGCAACGCCGACGATCCGGCCCTCGAACGCGCCACGCTGGAAGCCCGGCAACCCACGGGCCGGTTGGTTCCCCCGCAGGACGTCGCCCGCGCCGTGATCTATCTCGCCTCGGCGGCGAGCGGCTCGGTCACCGGCACGAGCCTGTCGGTCGACGGCGGCATGGCGAACGTCCAGCTGCCCCGCCCGGTCGTGGCCGGTGGCGACCGATGACCACGTGCACCGGGATCGACGTCGTCGACCTACGGTTCCCCACCTCCGAGCACCTCGACGGCTCGGACGCGATGAACCCCGACCGGGACTACATCAGCGGCGTACACAGCCCTGCGCACGGACACCGGTGAGGAGGTCAACGGCTTCGTCTTCACGATCGGGCGCGGCAACGACGTGCAGTCGGCGGCGATCCAGGCGCTCGCGCCGGCGATCGTCGGGCGCGATCTCGAAGGCGTCCTGGCCGACATGAGCGGGTTCTGGCGCGAGCTCGTGCACGACTCCCAGCTGCGCTGGCTCGGCCCGGAGAAGGGCGTCATGCACATGGCGGTCGGTGCCGTCGTCAACGCCGTCTGGGACCTCGAAGCACGCCGCGAGGGCGAGCCCCTGTGGAAGTTGCTCGCGGACCTGAGCCCGGAGGAGGTCGTCGACCTCGTCGACTTCCGCTACCTCACCGACGCCCTGACCGGCGAGGACGCACTCGAGATCCTCACGGCCGCCGTCGACGGTCGCGAGGAACGCGAGGCGGAGCTCCTCGAGGACGGCTGTCCCGCGTACACGACCATCCCCGGGTGGCTCGGCTACAGCGACGAGAAGATGCTGCGGCTCGGCTACAGCGACGAGAAGATGCTGCGGCTCGCGCACGAGGCGGTCGCCGACGGGTACCCGCAGATCAAGCTGAAGGTCGGCGCCGACGTCGACATCCGTCGGATGGCGCTGGCGCGCGAGGCTGTCGGACCGGATGTGCGCATCGCCGTCGACGCGAACCAGCGCTGGGACGTTGCCGACGCGATCGACTGGGTGCGCAAGCTCGCGCCGTACGACCCGTGGTGGGTCGAGGAGCCGACCAGCCCGGACGACATCCTCGGCCATACCGCGATCGCTGCGGGCATCGCGCCGGTCAAGGTCGCGACGGGCGAGCACGTGCAGAACCGCATCGTGCTCAAACAGCTGCTCCAGGCGAAGGGCACCATGATCGTGCAGATCGACGCGACCCGGGTCGCGGGCGTCAACGAGAACATCGCGATCCTGCTGCTCGTCGCGAAGTTCGACGTCCCGGTGTGCCCGCACGCCGGCGGTGTCGGGCTGTGCGAGCTGGCGCAGCACCTGTCGATGTTCGACCACCTCGCTGTGAGCGCGACGAAGCAGGACCGGGTGATCGAGTTCGTCGACCACCTGCACGAGCACCTCGCCGATCCGGCCGTCGCCGAGCGCGGCCACTTCCGCACGCCCCGCCGGCCCGGCACCGGAGCGCAGGTGCTGCTCGCGATGCTCGAGACGTTCCGCTACCCCGGCGGCGCCGAACGGGTCGGTCGGGGAGCAACCGGCACGACGGCGCGGGTTGCGTCGGGTGGTTCCGCTCCGGACGCGGGGCGTGCGTCGTGATCGCGCTCCCTGCCGTCGGTCTGGGCGGCTCGACGTTCGGCAACCTCTACCGGGTGCTCGACGACGAGGGTGCCCGCGCGACGTTCGACGCGGCCTGGGACGCCGGCATCAGGTACTTCGACACCGCGCCGCACTACGGTCTGGGCTACTCCGAGGAACGCCTCGGTGCGCTGCTCGCGGATCGACCGCGCGAGGAGTACGTCCTGTCCTCCAAGGTGGGTCGGCTGATCGAGTCGAACCCGGACCACGTGCCGGGCGAGACGGACGTCGAGGGCGGGTTCGTCGTCCCCACGACGCGCCGTCGACGCTGGGACACCACACCCGGCGGGATCCGCCGCTCGATCGAGGAGAGCCTCGTCCGGCTCGGTGTGGACGCCCTGGACATCGCCTACCTGCACGACCCCGAGGAGCTGCCGGCCGAACAGGCGCACCAGGGGATGGACGCCCTGCTGGCCCTGCGTGACGAGGGCCTCGTGCGGGCGGTGGGCGCCGGGGCGAAGGACGTCGACGTGCTCATCGACCTCGTCGGGCGCGGCGGCCTCGATCTCGTGATGCTCGCCGGGCGGTTCACCCTGCTGGAGCAGCCCGCGCTGCCCGTACTCGTTCCGCTGTGCCTGCGCATGGGCGTCGGCATCGTGAACGTCGGCGTGTTCAACGGCGGGATCCTCGCCACACCACGCGCCGCTCCCGGGGCGCAGTACGAGTACCGCGACGCGCCGCCCGCGGTGATCGCTCGGGCGAACCGGATCGCCGGAGTGTGCGAGCGGTTCGGGGTCTCGCTGCCCGCGGCCGCCGCGCAGTTCGGCCTGCGCGCCCGGGCTGTGGTCAACGCGACGTTCGGACTGCGTACGCCCGAGCAGGTGAACCAGCTCGCCGCCTGGCTGGAGGAACCGTTCGACGACGGCATCTGGGAGGCCCTCGCGTACCAAGGACTGCTCCCCGCCGACGTGGTCCGTGCATCGTCGGCGGTGCGAGACGGCGGGTCGTCCCATGGTCGCGCCTCGACGTCTTGTCCAGATCTCCGGATCTTCAAGGCTGCAGACCTCCGGGATCGATAGGGGTGGAGGATCTGGGTCATCCCAGTCCGGTCGACTCGCGGAGCACGAGGCGGGTGGGCACCCGGATCAAGCCTCGACTGCCGCGACCTTCGACCTTCGCCAGCAGCTCGGTTGCCGCGACGCGTCCGATCTCGTCGAGGCGAAGGTCGACGCTCGTCAGCGGAGGCCGTGACGCCATGGCGATGACGTCCCAGTTGTCGAAGCCGATCACGGCGACGTCGTAAGGTACCCGGACGCCCAGGTCGCGTAGCCCGTCGCACAACCCCGTGCACATCCCGTCCCGCGTTGTTGACGAGCACGTCGACTCGACCGTCCGCGGCCAGGATCTCCTCGATGACGGCGGTCACGGCGGCCTCGTCGGTGACATCCATGCGTCGGAACGAGGCGTGCGCGCCACCGCGACGGATCGACGGGGCCGTCCGCTCGCCCGCGACCTCATCGACGTCGAGCAACCAGATGCGACCCTGCTCACGCGCGCCGACATGCCCGATCGCCGCGCCGATCCCCTCCGAGCCGCCAGTCACCACGGCCGTGAGCCCACTCCACAACGGTGCGGTTCCCTCAGGCGAGAACGTTCCGATACGCACCATTCGGCCAGGCTCCCATCCTTGTGCCGCCACACGGGTGCGTGCCAGTCGTGCCCCCGCTCGGCGGCCCGGCGAACAGCCACCCCGTCGATCTCGATCCCGAGGCCCCGGGCCCGTCAGGCGAGCGATGTGACCGTCACAGATGTCGAAGACGGCAGTGTCGAGGACGAGGTCGAGCGCGTCCCAGCTCTCGTTGTGGTGGATGCCTCGGCTCTGCTCCTGGATCAGCACGTTGGGTGCCGCCAGATCCACCTGCAGGCTTGCGGTGAGAGCGATCGGGCCGAGCGGGGAGTGCGGGGCGATGCTCGCCCCGTGCATCTCGGCCGACGACGCGATGCGACGCGTCTCGGAGATCCCACCGGCGTGGGATACGTCCGGCTGAGCAACGGCGATGCCGCCCGCGAGGGGCGGGGCGACGTCCCGTCGCGAGTACGCACGCTCCCCGGAGGCGATCGGGACGGACGTGCTTGCCGTGATGCGGGCAGGTGTTCGGCGGCCAGCTCGGGTGCCACCGGCTCCTCGACGAAGAGTGGAAGGAGCGGCTCGAGCGGGGGCAGGATGCGCCGGGCCATCGGCGGGCTGACCCGGCCATGGAGTCCAAGGCGAAGTCGCCATCCGAGCCCAGCGCCGGCCGGGCGATCGTGGCCCGTTCCACGACGCCCGCGACGGCTGCGGCCGCGTCGATCGCTCCCAGCTCGGCGCTGGCGTTGCACTTGACCGCGTCCAGACCTTGTTCGCGGCGTCGGGCGATCTGCTCGGCGATGTCGTCGGGACGGTCGCCCGCGACCCATCCGTGCACGCGCACACGCTCCCTCACGGCGCCGCCGAGGAGCTGGTGGACGGGTGCGCCGTTGACCCGCCCGGCGATGTCCAAAAGCGCCTGGACGTAGCCGGCGACGGCGGTGGAGGTTACGGGGCCTCCGCGGTAGAATCCGCCGCGGGTCAGTACCTGCCACGTGTCCTCGCTGCGCAGCGGGTCAGAGCCGATGACCAGGTGGGCGAGTTCGTG
>JAENWO010000527.1 GCA_016649925.1 Actinomycetales bacterium | reverse complement strand
GGCCAGGACGTTGTGGTCCCCGTCGTTCGACTCGAGCCATTCGAACCCGTGGTGGCTGAAGTCGTCCGCCCAGAGCGCTGAGTGCTCGCGGTAGACGGCGTTCAGCTGCCGCACCAGCCCGCGGACGCCGGAGTGCTCCGGGGTGTCGCCCTGCCACCAGTTGAGGGACTCGCCCTCGGCCCACTCTCCCTCCTGGCCGAACTCGCAGCCCATGAAGATGAGGTTCTTGCCCGGGTGGGACCACTGGTACGCGAAGAGGGCACGCAGCCCGGCGAGCTGCTGCCACCGGTCTCCGGGCAGCTTGCGCAGCAGCGAGCCCTTGCCGTGCACGACCTCGTCGTGGCTGAGCGGCAGCACGAACTTCTCCGAGAACGCGTACACGAGCGAGAACGTCAGCTCACCGTGGTGGTACCGACGGTTGATCGGCTCCTCCGCCATGTACTGCAGGGTGTCGTTCATCCACCCCATGTTCCACTTCAGCCCGAACCCGAGCCCGCCGGCGTCGGTCGGGGCGCTGACGCCCGGGTACGCGGTGGACTCCTCGGCGATCATCACGATGCCGGGGTTCGTGCGGTAGGCGGTGGCGTTCGTCTCCTGCAGGAACTGGATCGCCTCGAGGTTCTCCCGCCCACCACGAACGTTCGGGCGCCACTGCCCGGGTTGGCGGGAGTAGTCGAGGTACAGCATCGAGGCGACCGCGTCCACGCGCAGGCCGTCGATGTGGAACTCGCTGAGCCAGTAGACCGCGTTCGCGACGAGGAAGTTGCGGACCTCGTTGCGCCCGAAGTCGAAGACGTACGTGCCCCAGTCCTGCTGCTCGCCGCGCATCGGGTCCGGGTGCTCGTACAGCGGCGTGCCGTCGAAGCGGGCGAGCGCCCACTCGTCCTTCGGGAAGTGCCCGGGGACCCAGTCCAGGATGACGCCGACGCCCGCGCGGTGCAGGGAGTCGACGAGGAACTTGAAGTCGTCCGGGCTGCCGAAGCGGGACGTCGGGGCGTAGTAGGACGTCACCTGGTAGCCCCACGACCCGCCGAACGGGTGCTCGGCGACCGGCATGAGCTCGACGTGGGTGAAGTTCATCCACGTCACGTACTGCACGAGCTCCTCGGCCAGTTCCCGGTAGCTCAAGCCCTTGCGCCAGGAGCCGAGGTGCACCTCGTAGACGCTCATCGGCCCCGTGTGCGGGTCGCCGTGCGGCCGCGCGGCCATCCAGTCGCCGTCCGCCCACTCGTGCTCGCTCTCGGTCACCATGGACGCGGTTGCCGGCGGGATCTCGGTGGCCCGGGCCATCGGGTCGGCCTTCGTGTGCCAGGACCCGTCGGAGTAGCAGATCTCGAACTTGTACCGGGCGCCCTTGCCGATGTGCGGCAGGAAGACCTCCCACACCCCGGTGGAGCCGAGGGACCGCATCGAGGAGGAAGACCCGTCCCAGCCGTTGAAGTCGCCGACCACCCGGACGGCGCGCGCGTTCGGCGCCCACACGGAGAAGGACACCCCGGCGACCTGGCCGAGCACGGAGGGATAGCGGCGCACGTGGGCGCCGAGCACCTCCCACAGGCGCTCGTGGCGGCCCTCGAGGATGAGGTGCTGGTCCACCTCGCCCAGGCTCGGCAGGAACCGGTAGGGGTCGTCCACGACGGCCGTGCTGCCGTGGTAGGTGACCTCGACCCGGTAGTCCGGGACTGCGCCGGCGCGGAACGCGACCACCCACACGCCCTCGTGCTCGTGCGTGGCCTCGTGGCGGTCGTCCGACGTGATGATCGCCACTCTTTCGGCGAGGTGTCGCACGGTCCGAATTGTCACGACGCCGGTGGCCGGGTCGCGGTGGCCACCCAGGATGTCGTGCGGGGCGAAGTGGACGCCGTGCGCGACGGCGCCGAGCACGTCCAGGGACACGGCCGACGGCGTCGCGTCGGTCCCGGAGGGGCCCTCGGCAGCCGTTGCGGCCGGGGCCGACGGCGTCGCATCGGTCCCGGAGGGGCGCTCGGCAGCCGGTGCGGCAGGGGG
>JAENWO010000116.1 GCA_016649925.1 Actinomycetales bacterium | reverse complement strand
TGCCGATGCGCGTCGTCGCCACGGATGACGCCCACCTCGTCAAATAACGTGCGCGTTAACAGTCGTACGGCGGACACGGCAACAGCCCGGGACAGCACCGCGCAGAGCGCCATGTCACCGACACACCTGCGGGTGCCGGTGGGCACGGCCGTGACCTTCCTCAAAACCCCGGGGCCGAGACGTTCCCCGCCTTCCCCAATGTCAAGGAGCACTGCGCCACGCAGTTCTTTGAGGGCATCTTCAACGAGCGCCTGCAGCCCGGGGAGTCCTTCGAGTTCACCTTCGACCGCGCGGGGGAGTACTTCTTCAACGACTGCACCGACCCCCGTCCCACGGGGAAGGTCGAGGTCTACCTCACGCCGAAGGATCTGCCTGGTGCGCTGGACTTCCGTCCGTCGCGGATCGACCTCGGTTCCGGTACCGGACTGTTCACGGGGGTCCATGGCGCGGTGACGGCTGTCCTCGACATACCGGCGGGCTACCAGTTCGACGGTTCTGTGGAGCTTTGGACTCCGCTGTCGGAGACCCCGGTCAAGGCCGTGAAGAGTACGTCGAACGGCAACAAGCTCATTGTGCAGTTCAACAAGGCCGATCTCGACAACAACGTGCCCGAGGGAGACTCGGTCCAGCTCACGCTGACTGCCAACTTCCTGAAGGACGGCCAGCAGGAGCAACTGACGTCGACCGCGAGGGTGGTGGTCACCAAGTAGCCGGTCTGGCGACGTCGGCGCGATCTGGGTCAGTCGTCCGGAGGTCGGTATGTGGGCAGGATCGACGGCGGCATCGGACCCTTGAGGCGGGTGCCCGCGTTCGATTCCTCCCACACGTGGGCCAGGATGCCGACACTGCGACTGAGGATGAACAGCCCGCGTGCCATTGGTGGGGGAAAGCCCAGCTCGCCGTAGATGATTGCTGTGGCGCCGTCGATGTTCATCGGCACTCCGCGTCTGCGACCGCGTGCCAGTACGCCTTCCAGCGCTAATCCGGCCAAGAGGTGCAGGCCCGATATGACGCCTGCGTCCCGTGCTTCCTCGACGAGCCCGACAAGTGGGTCGCGGCGTGGGTCCACGGGGTGAAATCGGTGACCGAATCCGGGGATGTGTCGTCCCTGGGAGCGCAGCCGGTCGACGACATCCTCGGCGGCGGCGTCCCACTCCGTCCCCGAACCTGCTCGGGTGATGATTTCGTTCAGGAGTGAGAGGCACTGCTCTCCCGCGCCGCCGTGGACGTCGCCCAGCACGTTGACGCCACTTGCCATGGCGCTGTTGATCCCGACACCGCACGTGATGGCCATGCGGGAGATCGCGATGGAGGGAGCCTGCGGTCCGTGGTCCGTCGCTGCGACGAGCGCGGCCTCCAGCAGTGCTGCCTGTTGTGGTTGGGGGCGTTCGCCACGCACCATCAGCCAGATCATCTCGGAGAAGGACGTGTGACCGATGAGGTCTTGCACCGGGATGCCCCGGTGCTCGATCACGCCGGGCTCGATGCGGGTGACCGAGGTCGCCCACCACTGTGCGGGGTCCATGCTTACCGTCCTTCAGATGAGCCGCTGGACCGCGGCACCGTCGGTCTGGACGCTGTTGTGCTCGCCCAGGAGAGGAGCCCGAAAAGCGGGCTTAAGTGACTGACCGTCCACTCGAACGCCTGCACCCATGACGCGAACCTGTTCGCCGGCGGAGCCTGGCAAGTCCACCTCTGCGAAGAAGTCCCTGTGTCGAAGCTGGTCCAGGGAGACAGCTTGGGACACGGTCAAGATGCGTGCCGCCGGGACACCCCCGGAGGAGAGCGTCTCCTCCCACCAGGCGGCTGTGTTGGCGGCGAGGCCCGTGTTGATCTCGCGGTTGAGATCCTCCCGGTGGAGCTTGCGGTCCTCTCGCTGAGCGAAGCGCGGGTCGTGGATGAGATCCTTGCGGCCGATGAGCCGGCATAGGGTCTCGAACTGTTCCTGACGGTTGGCGGCGATGTTGAGGGGCCCGTCGGCGGCGTGGAAGGTCCCTGAAGGAGCGGCCGTCGCATTCTGATCACCCATGGGGCCGGGTTCAACGCCGCTCACGAGGTAGTTGCTGACGGCCCATCCCATCGCCGAGAGCGATGCCTCGAGTATCGAGACGTCGAGGTGGGTGCCTTCGCCGGTCCGGTGCTTCTTGACCAGAGCTGCGTTGATGCTCATGGCGGCAACCAAGCCACCCACCGTGTCGCAAATCGGGAACCCGACCCGTAGCGGGGCCGTTTCTTCGGTGCCGGTGACGCTCATCATCCCGGACAGTCCCTGGACTATCTGATCGTATGCCGGTCGCTGACTCATCGGTCCCGTCTGACCGAAGCCTGAGATGGCGCAATAGATGAGACCAGGGTGCAGTTCCTGCAGGTGCTCCCAGGAGTAGCCCAGCCGGGCCATCACCCCGGGGCGGAAGTTCTCAATGAGAACCTCCGACTCAAGAAGCTGGCGCTCGAAGCGCGCTCGGTCCTGCGGTGCCTTCATGTCCAGCTCGACGGACCGTTTGCCGGCGTTCTGGGCCAAGAAGGAGGCGCCGAGGGATCTCGCGTTCAGGCCGGGGTCCGGACCGAGCTGGCGAGCGAGGTCACCCCGCCCAGGGATCTCCACCTTCGTCACCTCGGCCCCGAGCAACATCAATTGATAGCTGCAAAAGGGCCCTGCCAATACGTTGGTGAGGTCAAGGATGCGAACTCCAGAGAGGAGGCCGTCGCTGACGGCTGGTGTCGGGCCCGGCGCCGCGCCATCCATGAGGCTCATGCTGAGGCCCCCTTGACGGCCGTGCCGAGTGCACGGCCCGACATGGCGACAGCCGCGCTGCGCAAGGTCGACGCGAAGTTGGGGATCCTGTCCTCGGTGAACCGCGCGGTGGCGCCGCTCATGCTTACGGCGGCGATGACGCGGCCGTCGTCGTGTACGGGGACGGCGACTGCCGACACTCCCAGCTCTCGCTCCCCGTGGGAGACCGCGTAGCCCGCCTGCTTGGCCGCCACTACCGCCTCGCGGAGGTCGACGAGCTCGCAGCGTCCAGGTGGAGCGCCTGCGACGACACGGGCCAGTAGACCTTCATCCACGTCGGCGAGCAACACCTTCGCAGAGGCGCCGGCCCACATTGGGAACTCGTCCCCCACGTTGACCACATGACGCAGAGCACGCGGGCTCTCTGCCTGGGCGATGCACAGGCGCCGAATGTCTCGGCGGATGTAGAGGTTGACCGTCTCCTGGTGCTCGCGCGCCATGTCGGTGAGCATGCTGCGGAACTCGGGGGGAAGTTCCCACGCGTTCCGGGCGAGATGGGCCCACCGCCAGAGGCCGGGCCCGGCCATGTATCCCGATTCGGTCGCCCACAAGAGACCAGCCTGAACGAGGGTCTGAGTGAGGCGGATCACCGTGGTCTTCGCCAAGCCCGTGCTGTCGACGATGTCACGGATGGTGATCTGGGGCCGCTCCTCGCTCAGCAGGTTGAGGATGTCCAGCGCGCGCTGAACACTGCGAACTCCGCCGCCTCCGTCGGCCGCGAGGCCTTCCGACTCGGCGGCCACGGTGGGTTCGCCCACGGTCTTAGCGGGGCTTCTGCGGTTGACCATGAGGGACCTCCTGAGGCCGGGATGGCGAGTCCGTCGTGGAACCAATCGGTGACCAGTTTCACATCAGGCCTTGCCAGCGTGTCTTGTTGACCTGTAACGTACACCAAGTCTACGCAGTGGTCCACACGGACCGCTAGACGGTTAGAAAGTGGTGAGGCGAGTGAAGCACGAGGTGCCGGTACAGGTGCAGAACCTCGTTGCAGGGTCCTGGGTCGATGGCGACAGTATCGACCGGAACGGCCCGATGGTCGGGCGTTCAGTGAGTTCGGTTGCCCAGGCGAGTGCTACCGATGCCGAGCGCGCGCTCGAGTTTGCGAGCACCGCGGCAGCAGAGGTCGCTGCTCTATCACCCGCCGCGCGAGCGGAGATCCTGGAGCGTGCCTCCAGACTGGTCGAGGAGCACCGTGAGGACCTGGCCCGCCCGCTGGCCCTCGAGCTGGGCAAGCCCGTGAAGGATGGGCGGGGTGAGGCGCTCAGGGCGGCCGAGACGCTGGCGCTTTCCGCAGCAGAGGCGCGACGGATCGGTGGGGAAGTTCTTCCCACAGCCGGTTGGGCTCGCGGGGCCGGCACCATCGCTATGACATTCCGCGCTCCGGTCGGCGTTGTGGTTGCGATCACCCCGTTCAACGCCCCCGTCAATCTTCTCGCGCACAAGCTGGCCGCCTCCTTCGCGGCTGGCAACACCACCATCGTGAAACCGCCGCCGCAGGCACCGGCCAGCTCGACGCGGCTCGTGGAACTGATGATGGAGGCCGGGCTCCCGCCTTCGGCGGTACAGGTTTTGAACGGCGGCCCGGACCTCGGCGCGATCCTGACGGGCAGCCCTGTGGTGGCGGCGATCAGCTTCACCGGAAGTGCCGCCGCCGGCCAAGCAGTCGCGCGCAGCGGTGCTGGCAAGCGGCTGGTGTTGGAACTCGGCGGCAACGCCGCCACGATCGTGTGCGAGGACGCGGACCTGTCCGCCGCCGCCGCCGAGTGTGCGCGCACCGGATTCAGCAACTCGGGTCAGAGTTGCATCTCCGTCCAGCGCATCTTCGTGCCGCGGACGATGCTCGCCGATTTCGCCGATCAGCTCGCTGCTGCGGTTCGCAAGCTCCAACTGGGCGATCCGCTGGACGAGGACACGGACGTCGGCAGCATGGTCGATGAGCAAGCTGCCGAACGTGTGCTGCAGTGGGCGCGGGAGGCCGAGCGGGACGGCGCAAAACTGGCCTGCGGGGGCACGCGACACGGCGCGACGCTCGAGCCGATTGTGCTGGTCGACCCTCCGCGCGACGCCACCATCGTGCGCGAGGAGGCCTTCGGAGCCGCTGTCGTCGTGCTGCCGTACGACGAGTTCGGTGACGTCATCGAGGAGTGCAACCACAGCCGCTTCGGACTCCAGGCCGGACTGTTCACCCACGACAGCCGGCGCATCTTCCAAGCTTGGCGCGAGCTGCAGGTGGGTGCCGTCGTGGTCGGTGGAACGTCGAACTTCCGCCTGGACAACGTGCCCTTCGGGGGCGTCAAGGATTCCGGCATCGGGCGCGAGTCGCCGCGCTGGATGATCGACGACTACACCTACGTCAAGACCCTCCTCTGGAAGGACCAGTCCGTGTGGGGAGCCGCCAAATGACCATCGCCAACCCACCACAGGAGGCCACGCTGATGTCGACAGACACGACGGCGCCGGAAGACCGTTCCTCGACCGGGGCCGACGTCGTCGTGCGCCAGCTCGAGGCATGGGGAGTCACGCACGTATTCGGGCTGTGCGGGCACACCAACATCGCACTGCTCGACGCCTTTGGTCGCAGCAGCATCGACTTCGTCGTCTTCCGACACGAGCAGACAGCGGCCCACGCGGCCGACGGCTACGCGCGCGCCACGGGTCGACCGGGCGTGGTGGTGGTCCACGTCGGCCCTGGAATGATGAACGCGGTGACGGGAGCCGCGACCGCAGCACTCGACTCGGTCCCGCTCGTCGTCATCAGCGGTGACATCCCCTCCTACTACCGTGGCCGCCACCCGCACCAAGAGGTGAATCTGCACGCTGATGCGGACCAGACGGCCATCTACCGTCCCTTCGTCAAGCGTGCTTGGGACGTCTCTCGCGTGGAGGACCTGCCTCGGTTCCTCGAGCGGGCCTACTGGACCGCCGGGTCCGGTCGGCCGGGTGTGACACTCCTCAACGTCCCCATGGACATGTTCTCGCGGCCCCTCGGTGTCGAGGCCGCGGACGCGTACCCGTTGCCCGTGACCACCTCGCCGCCGGCGCTTCCCAGCGAGACCGCCGACGCGATTGCCGCGGAGCTGGTGCGGGCGGAGCGACCTCTCATCTACTTCGGTGGAGGTGTGCGCAAGGCTGACGCGAAGGCCGCCATGCTGAGGATTGCCGACCGCTTCGACATTCCCCTCGTGCACTCCCTCATGGCCAAGAGCGTGGTGTCGGACGACCACCCATTGCTCCTGGGGATGCCTGGATTCTGGGGGCTGGAGTTCACCAACGAGTACGCACGTTCCGCGGACCTGGTCCTGGCGCTGGGCACCCGTTTCGCAGAGACGGACGCCAGTTCGTGGGAACGCGACTACACGTGGCAGTTCCCGCCCAGCCGGCTGGTGCAGATCGATGTGGACTCCGCCGAGATCGGTCGCAACTACCCAGTCGCCATCGGGGCGGTCGCTGACGTGAGCCAGGCGCTGGACGCGATCGAGGCAGCACTCGACCGCGCCGGTGCGGAGCCGGTCGAGCGGCCCGACCTGCGCGGCGAGATCGCCGAGACTCGTCGCGCCCTGTTCGCCGATACAGAGGAACGCGGCGCCAGCGACGCATTCCCGTTGCGACCGGAGCGCATCCTCAAGGACGTCCGCGAGCATCTGCCCGAGGACTCTGTCCTGGTGACTGACGTCGGTTGGAACAAGAATGGCGTCGCCCAGAGATATCCGATGAGCGACGCGGGGCGCTTCATCACACCCGGGGGTGCCTCAACGATGGGCTTCGGTCCGGCAGCGGCTCTCGGGGTGCAGCTCGCCTGGCCCGACCGTGCTGTTGTCGCCCTGGTGGGTGACGGTGGCATGAGCGCGCAGCTCGCGGCTCTGCCCACAGCCGTCGAGCGCAACCTGCCCGTGGTGTTCGTGGTGATGAACAACGCAGCACACGGAACGATCGCGGACCTTCAGGCCTCAAGCTACGGAGCGAGCTACGGATGCGAGTTCCTTGACCGCGACGGTCAGCCGTACAGCCCAGACTTCGCTGCACTGGGACGAGCCTGCGGGGCCGAGGGGTACTTGGTCGCCGATGTCGCCGATCTCGGCAAGGCGCTCGCTAAGGCCCTCGAGTCGCGTCGACCGACCGTGATCGACGTACCCATGGTGAACGAGCCGGTGCCCACTCCCGGGCACTGGAACATCAAGGACATCTATCGGGGTGTCTTCGACTGAATTCTCGGGGCGAGTGCCTTCCGGTGCCCGTCGTCCACAAGTAACGTACTAGTTAGGTAGTCGGTGATGCCGGCCCAGTTGAGGAGGAGCCATGTCAGTCATGCGCAGGAGGAAGGGGGTAGCTTGAGTTTCCGAGATCGTGGTGTTCTGCGGGGTCCTTCGCTGCGTGAGTTGAGGCGTTGTCACTTGTGACACGCCGGTTCGGTGCTTGATTCTGCCTCGGAATTGGCCTATGACCTAAAGTATGACAAGTTTGTATAAGAAGGTCATCCACGGCAACCCGTACTGGTACCTGCGCCAGATGGGCTGGGTGGACGGCAAACCGAAGATGATCTCCGAGCGATACGTGGGCACCGCGGCCGAGGTCGAGGGCC
>JAENWO010000471.1 GCA_016649925.1 Actinomycetales bacterium | reverse complement strand
GCCGGGTTGCAGGGCAAGTTCTGGGAGTACCACGACAGCCTCTTCGCGGACGGTGAGAAGCGGGAACCTCGCGAGCTCAGTGCCGAGGCGCTGATTGCGCTGGCGGAGGGCCTGGGCCTCGACGTGGCGCAGTTCACTGCCGATCTCAGCTCACCCGACGTCGCCGCGGCCGTGCAGACCAACGCTGACGAGGGGGTAGCGATCGGGGCGTTCTCCACGCCGAGCTTCCTCATCGGCGGGCACCCGGTGGTCGGTGCGCAACCCACCGAGGTCTTTGTCGAGGCGATCGAGAGTGCGCTCACCGAAGCGCGGGGTTGAGGGTGGGCATCGGCTTCCTCGCGGCGTTCCTGGGGGGCGCGCTGGCGCTGCTCAGTCCGTGCGGTGCGCTCCTGCTGCCGTCCTTCTTCGCCAGTACGGCCGGAGCACGTGGGCGGTTGCTGGTGCACGGCGCGATCTTCTACCTCGGCCTGGCGGTCACGCTGGTCCCTCTCGGCCTTGGTGCGGCACTGCTGGGCGCGGTGTTCGTCGGCCAGCGCGGCTTGCTCGTCACTGTCGCGGGTTGGCTGATCATCGTCTTCGGTCTCATGCAGGTCTTTGGCTTCGGTTTCGACCTGCAGCGACTGATTCCCGGTGTCCGCGGCGTCGCCGCGACCGCCGTTCAGCGCCAGGGTGTTCTGCGCTCCTTCCTCTTGGGGACCGTCTCCGGTGTGGCCGGGTTCTGCGCCGGGCCGATCCTCGGTGCCGTGCTCAGCCTGGCTGCCACGGAGGGGTCGGTCCTCGCCGCCGGTGCGATGCTCGCGGTCTACGGGGCGGGAATGGTCGTGCCCCTGGTGCTGCTCGCCGCGATCTGGTCTCGTCTCGGCGCGACCGGTAGGTCGCGACTCCGCGGGCGTGAGTTCAGTGTTGGCCGACGACGGTTCCACACCACCTCGGTGGCCACCGGGGTGGTGCTGGTAGCGGTGGGCCTCGTGTTCCTCACGACGAACGGGATGGTCGCACTGCCGGAACTAGTGCCCCCGCGTGTGCTGTTCGACCTGCAGGTGCGCGCTGTCGCTGTCGCCGTCGCGATCCCAGATGTCCTCGTCATCGTGGCTGCGGCGCTGATCGCGCTGGCCGTCTGGTACGCGGTCACCCGCCGATCCAGGGCGGCGCCGCCCCACGATCACGCCGCCTCCGACCGCGTCGAGGTACCCGGTCGGAGGCGGAAATGACATCCCGCAGGTTCTTCCGGTCCCGCCGGGACGCGCGCTGGCTACCTCGGGGTGGTCCTGACGGCGCTCGTCGCGTGCTCGTCGCGTGCTCGCCGCCGGAGCCGACCGTCGGGGCAATCGACCCGGCGCCGGAGATCCTCGGCTCGGCGGCGCCCGTTGCCGAGGTGGACCAGCGATCGCTGCCGTACCAGCTGATGGAGATGGCCGTCGTGGAGCCGGGGTGGGACCAGGCCCCGGAGGAGCTCGACGGCCTCTTCCTCGGACTGGCGACGCCCGACGGCGACGAGGCGTTGCGGTACATCGCCACGCACAGCGCGGGCACGCTGCTGTGGCAGGCGGAGCGGCCCCCCACGTGCACGGGCTTCGCGCTCAGCCGCGCCGACGGCAACGCGATCGAGGTACTCACCGACGTGTCCAGCTCGGCAGAGTCGCTCAGTCAGACCATGGCCAGTGCCTACGACCTCGCGACCGGGGAGCAGGTGTGGGGGCCCGTGGAGGTGCCGGGCCCTCACCAGGGACCCGGGCTCGTGTTCGCCGCACCTGCCCCGGCCAGCGCGATGGGCAGCACCGGCCCGCGCGTCGTGCTCGACCCCGCGAGCGGTGAGGTACTCCTCGACGAGAGCGAGGATCCGCGGACGACGGTGGTGGGTGAGTACGACGGGGTGGTGCTCACCGCGCGCGATGGCGCGCTTCACGCGCGGGACGCTGCCTCGGCACAGGCCCATCCGACCCTGCCGCTGGACGAGGCGACGGGGCAGCCCGAGTCGGGGGACGGCGTCGTCGCGCTCCCCGGTATCGATCCGCCGCCGGGAAGGGCGCTCATCGCCTCCGACGGGACCGCAGTCGTGCGGACCGACACCCTCGTCCTGGTGACCAACGTCTCGGCCAGGTGACGGCCCGCGACCTGCGGCCGCGGGCGCCGGAATACTGAGGCCCGGGCCTCGGTTGCAGACCTCGGACATACCCCTTGGGGTATACGACAAGCGCGAGGAGTCAGTTTCATGCCGGAAGTCAACGTGCAGGCGTTCGCCGCTGCCCATGCCGACGGGGCGTTCGTCGTCGACGTCCGCGAACCGGTCGAGTACCTTGGCGGTCACGTGCCCGGAGCGAGGCTGGTCCCAATGGGCCAGCTTCCGGCCCGGCTGCGGGAGCTGCCCCAGGGTGAGCGGGTCTACGTCATCTGCGCGAGCGGTAACCGCAGCAGGACGATGACCGACTATCTGGTGAACTCGGGTATCGACGCGTTGTCCGTGGCAGGAGGGACGAGCGAATGGGTACGGACGGGGCAGCCCGTCGTGGCCGGATCCCGCCCCTCCGCCCCCGACCCCTCCGCCCCCGACCCCGACCCCTCCG
>JAENWO010000272.1 GCA_016649925.1 Actinomycetales bacterium | reverse complement strand
GCTGAAGGTGCCGGCGACGCCGTCGGCGCCGAGCATGTCCCTCTGGCCGAGTCGGAACAGCAGTCCCGCTGCTGGTAGGGCGGCGATGGGCAGCATCAGGGACCGGCCGATGCGTTGCATCTGGGCGAAACCGGGGACCTGACGCTTCTCACGCCTGACGGTGGTGTCGGCGGTAGTCACGACTCTCCTGCTCGAGAACGCATGCACGAGCGTCGCACATCCGTTCTCGGACGGTACCGTGACACTGCGCGATCAGTGCGGAACAATCGCCGCGTGCAACCGGATCGGTATCAGGAAGTGGGAAGGCCCATGCGTCAGGCAGAGAACATCCTGGGGGCCCTCGGTGGCGACGCGAACATCGTCGACCTGGAGGCCTGCATCACCCGGCTCCGGGTGGAGGTCGAAGACCCGGAGCTGGTGGACGAGGCGGCCCTCAAGGCCGCCGGCGCCTTCGGCGTCGTCAAGCAGAGAGACGCGGTCCAGGTGGTCGTCGGTCCCGAGGCGGACACGATCGCGGCCGACATCGAGGACCTGCGGTGACGCTGAACGTCCTAGCCCCGCTCCCCGGCACCGTCGTGGCGCTCGAGGAGGTGCCGGACCCCGTGTTCTCCGGCGCGATCGTGGGCCCGGGCGTGGCGCTCGATCCGCACCGTGAGGGGGAGGTCGAGGTCATCGCGCCGATCTCCGGCACGATCGTGAAGTTCCACCCGCACGCCTTCGTCATCGTCGGAGCGGACGGCCACGGGGTCCTCGTCCACCTCGGGCTGGACACCGTCCAGCTCGGCGGCGCGGGCTTCATGCTGCACGCGGCGGAGAAGGACACGGTCGAGGCCGGTCAGCTGCTCGTCACCTGGAGTCCCCAGGAGATCGAGGACGGTGGTCGCAATCCGATCAGCCCGATCGTGGCCCTGGACGGCAAGGCCCAGGCGCTGACGCTGAGCGTGCAGCCGGGTGACGTCGTCTCGGCCGGCGACCCCCTCTTCGACTGGGCGTGAGCACCGTGGCCGACCCCGTCGAGCTCCTGAAGCGCGAGGGGTCCGGGCTACTGCTCGATCTGGACGGCACGCTGGTCGACTCCGAGCCTGTGCACCGTGCGGCGTTCCACGCGTACTTCACCGCTCGCGGCTGGGGCGTGCCCGACGACGTCGTGCGCCAGTTCTCCGGAAGGCGCGGCGTCGAGGTGTTCGCGAGCCTGGACGGGCCGTGGCGCGGGGAGGAGCCGGAGGCGCTGACCGCAGGGGTGATCACCGCCATCGAGATGGCCCACGCGCAGCCCGTGCGCGGTGCGGCCCAGGCGATCCGTCACTGGCGGGCGCGAGGTGTGCCGATCGCCGTCGTGACGTCGGCCGGCGCGTCGTGGGCGCTGGCGGTCCTGGACCTGCTGGGCGTGGCCGTGCTGGGGCTCGCGCTGGTGAGCGCGGAGGACACGCCGGTGGGCAAGCCCGACCCGGCGCCGTTCAGGCTCGGTGCTCGGCGGCTCGGCGTGGACATCGGCCGGTGCGTCGTGGCGGAGGACGCCCCGGCGGGGCTGACCTCGGCTCGAGCCGCGGGGGCCGCGCACCTCATCGGGATGACGACGTCGTACCCCGCCGAGGTCCTCCTCGCCGCTGGTGCGGACACCACCGCCGCGGACCTCACGGTCCTCCTGCCCTGACCCAAGGTCGCAACCCCAAGCACGCGAGTGCTGGCGTTTCATGTCATATCTCGAGATATGACATGAAACGCCAGCACTCGCGTGCTTGGGGTTGGGGTCAGGCGCGGAAGGCGCGGTCCTTGCGCTGCGCCTCGAGGGCGCGTCGGGCGCCGTCGCGGGACTCCACGACGAGGCGGCGCAGGGCGGGCACGCGGTTGCCGAATTCGGCCAGGAACACGTCGGTGCGGGCGAGCACGTCCACCCCGGCGGTGTCGTCGATGTCCGCGAGCAGGCTCGGGTACAGGCCTGTCGCGATGCCCTGGGCGATCTCGTTGGTCCGCATGTCCCAGACCTCCTCGAGCGCTGTGAAGTACGGCTCGACGAACGGCGCGAGCAGCGCCCGGTCCCGGACCCGGCCGAACCCGGCGATCACGGCGCTCTGAACCGCGTTCGGCAGGTCGCCGCGCTCCACGACCGACGCCCACGCGGCCTCCTTGGCCTGCAGGGTGGGCACACCGGCCCGCGCACCTTCGGCGGCCCGCTGCCCGGTCGCGGTGGCGTCCCGGGCGAGCTCGGCGTCGATGTCCTCCGCTCCGGCACCTCCGGCGACGACGAGTCCGGTGAGCAGCTCCCAGCGCTGGTCGGTGTCGACCTCCAGCCCGGGCAGCTCGACGCTGCCGTCGAGGAGCCCGTGCAGCACGTTGAGGTGCGACGGGCTGCCCGCGCGCGCCGTGAATGCCTTGACGAGCTGCAGCTGCGGGTCGGAGCCGGCCTCGGCCTCCTGCGCGAGCGCCCACAGGCGGTCCGCGACGGCCAGGGAGACCTCCACCCGGGCTGCCGGGTCCACGTAGTACTCCAGGGTCGTGGCCAGCTGACGGAGCAGGACGAGGACCACGCTGGAGTCCGTCTCCGCGGTGATGTTCGCCATCACCAGGTCGATGAACGCCCCCGAAGCCCACTCACCGTCGCGCGTCATGTCCCACGCCGCGGCCCACACCAGGCTGCGCGGCAGGGAGTCGGTGAAGCCGCGCAGGTGCCGGGTGCTGTTCGTCAGGGACTGCTCGTCGAGGCGGATCTTCGCGTAGGCGAGGTCGTCGTCGTTGACGAGGATGATCGACGGGCGATCGATGCCCACCATCGACGGGACCGGCGTGGCGGCCCCGTCGATGTCCAGCTCCACGCGCTGCGTCCGCACGAGCGTGCCGTCGTCGTCGACGTCGTAGCCCCCGACGGCGATCCGGTGCGGTCGCAGCGTGGGGTGCGTCTCGGGCGCCTCCTGCCGGATCACGAACGACGCGATCCGGCCCTGGGAGTCCACCTCGACCTCGGGCCGCAGCAGCGTGACGCCCGCCTGCTCGAGCCAGAGCTTCGACCAGCCCGTCAGGTCGCGACCGCTGGTGGCCTCGAGCTCGACGAGCAGGTCGCGCAGTTCGGTGTTGCCGCGCGCGTGCTTGCGGAAGTAGGCGCGGACGCCCGCGAGGAAGTCGTCGGTACCTACCCAGGCGACGAGCTGCTTGAGCACGGAGGCGCCCTTGGCGTACGTGATGCCGTCGAAGTTGACCTCGACGTCCTCGAGGTCGGAGATCTCGGCGACGATCGGGTGCGTCGAGGGCAGCTGGTCCTGGCGGTACGCCCAGGACTTCTCCAGCGAGGAGAACGTGGTCCAGGCGTGCTTCCACCGGGTGGCCTCGGCCGCGGCCAGCGTGGAGGCGTACTCGGCGAACGACTCGTTCAGCCACAGGTCGTTCCACCAGCGCATCGTCACCAGGTCGCCGAACCACATGTGCGCGAGCTCGTGCAGGATCGTCACGGCGCGCCGCTCGACGGTGGCGTCGGGCACCTTGGACCGGAACACGTAGCTCTCCACGAACGTGACCGCTCCCGCGTTCTCCATGGCACCCGCGTTGAACTCCGGCACGAACAGCTGGTCGTACTTCTCGAACGGGTAGGCCAGGTCGAACGCGTTCTCGTAGAATGCGAAGCCTGCGCGCGTGACGTCCATCACGTTCTCGGCGTCGAGGTGCTCGGCGAGCGATGCCCGGCAGAACACCCCGAGGGGGATCGTGCGCCCGTCCGAGCTCGTCAGCTCACCGGTCGCGCGGTGGTACGGGCCGGCGATGATCGCGGTCACGTAGCAGGGCAGCACGCCGGTGGGGGCGTAGGCCCACGTCGCCACGCCATCACCGGCCGGCGACGGCGCCGGGCTGGGGGAGTTGGAGACGACCTGCCAGTGCGCCGGTGCGGTCACCGTGAACTGGAACGTCGCCTTGAGGTCGGGCTGCTCGAAGACCGCGAACACGCGGCGCGTGTCGGCTACCTCGAACTGGGAGTAGAGGTAGACCTCGTCGTCGACCGGGTCGACGAACCTGTGCAGGCCCTCACCGGTGTTCATGTAGGCGGCGTCGGCCACCACGCGCAGCTCGTTCTCGGCGGCGAGACCGTCGAGTGCGATGCGTGAGTCCATAAACACCTGCTTGACGTCGAGCGGGCGGCCGTTGAGCACCACCTCATGCACCGTTGGCGCGATCAGGTCGATGAACGTGGCGGCGCCCTCGGCCGCGGTGAACCGGACGGTGGTGGCGGAGCCGAAGACGTCCGCGCCGCGCGTGAGGTCGAGCGAGACCTGGTAGCTCGACACCGTCAACAGGCGGGCGCGTTCCTGCGCCTCGACACGGGTGAGGTTCTCTTTGGGCACGGGCTTGCTCCTTCATCGACTTCTGGTGGGATCGAGAACTCTGCTGGCCGGTGGGCCGATCCGATCCTCCCACGCACCACCGCGCCGCCGGCGAAGCCGGCATCCTCG
>JAENWO010000296.1 GCA_016649925.1 Actinomycetales bacterium | reverse complement strand
TCCCGCACGTCCCGCACGTCCAGCCGGTCCCGCACGTCCCGCACGCCGGGGTCGGAGGCGGGGTCGTCGTGGGGGCCGTCCGTGTCCGCCGCGCGGGCGCTGTCCGTGTCCGCCGCGCGGGCGACGGCCTCGAGGTGCGCCATCGGGTCGCCGCGGTGCTTCACCCGCTGGAGCACCTCCGGGTACTCCAGCTGACGCAGCATCGGCTGGGCGAGCTCACGCCACGTGCGGGGCGCGGCCACGAACGGGTGCTCCAGGCCCCGCAGGGAGTACGGGGCGACCGTGGTCTTGTTCGCGTTGTTCTGGCTCCAGTCGATGAGGACTTTGGCGTCGCGCTTGGACTTCTTCATGTCCGAGACCACCCGGTCCGGGTGGTCCGCCTCCAGGCTGCGGGCCAGCTCCTTGGCGAGCGCACTGATCTGCGCCGACGTGTGCGTCCCGTCCAGCGCGGCGTACAGGTGGATGCCCTTCGAGCCGCTCGTCACCGGTATCGGCTCGAGGCCCATCGGAATGAGGATGTCGCGCACGAGGACGGCGATCTCGGCGACGTCGGGCAGCGCCACCTCCGGGCCAGGGTCCAGGTCGAGCACGATCCGGTCCGGGTTGCGGGGCCGGCCGGCCGAGTCGAACCGCCACTGCGGCACGTGGACCTCCAGTGCGGCGATCTGTGCGAGCCAGGCCAGCGTCGCGCGGTTGTTCACCAGCGGGTAGGTGTTCACGTGGTCGCTGTGCTGCAGCTCGGCCCGCACCACCCAGTCCGGGGTGCCGGTGTCGAGGTTCTTCTGGAAGAAGACCTCACCGGGATCGGCCGCTGTGCCGACGCCGTTGACCCACCGCTTGCGGGTGGCGGCGCGGCCGGAGCAGTGGGGGAGCATCACCTCGGCGATGTCCGCGTAGTACGCGACGACATCCGCCTTCGTGGTCCCGGTGGCCGGGTAGAGGACCTTGTCCAGGCTGGTCAGGCGCAGCCGGTGACCGTCCACCGTCACGGTGCTCTCGCTGCTGCTGCGGGCCATGGCCCCCATCGTGGCTGCTGCGCCCGCCCGGCGCATCTCTCGGCGGGTCTCTGGCGCCGAACGTCCGGTGCGTGTGTACTGGGGTCCTCACCGGAGGCGGACGGGAGCGACGATGCGATCCATCTGGAAGGGCGCGATCACGTTCGGGCTGGTCAACGTGCCCGTGTCGTTGTACAGCGCCACGGAGAGCCACGACGTCAGGCTGCACCAGGTGCACGACGCCGACGGCGGTCGCATCCGGTACCAGCGCAAGTGCGAGGTGTGCGGCAAGGTCGTTCCGTACGAGAACATCGACAAGGCGTTCGCCGACGGCGACCGGACCGTGGTGCTCAGCGAGGAGGACATCTCCTCGCTCCCCGCCGAACGCAGCCGCGAGATCGACGTGCTCGAGTTCGTGCCGAGCGATCAGGTGGACCCGATCATGTTCGAGAGCTCCTACTACCTGGCCCCGGACTCCTCCTCGATCAAGTCCTACGTCCTGCTGCGGCGCATCCTTCAGGAGACGGACCGCACCGCGATCGTCTCCTTCGCGCTGCGGCAGAAGACCCGGCTGGGTGCGCTCCGCGTCCGTGGCGACGTCCTCATGCTGCAGACGATGCTCTGGGCCGACGAGGTGCGCGGGGCCGAGTTCCCCGCCCTGGACGAGAAGGTCCGGATCAGCGCCAAGGAGATGGAGATGTCCGCGGCCCTGGTGAGCAGCTTCGAGTCGGAGTTCGAGCCGACCGCCTTCACCGATGAGTACCAGGAGCAGCTGCGCCTGCTGATCGACGCGAAGCTGGAGAAGGGCGACGCCCTCGACACAGTCGCCACCTTCGGTGAGGGGGAGGAGGAGGGCGGTGAGGTGCTCGACCTGATGGAGGCGCTCCGCCGCAGCGTGGAGGCGTCCCGGGGCCGCAAGGGAGTCGAAGGCAAGGCCTCCACGAGCACCGCGAACAAGAGACGCGCCCAGGTCAAGGCTGCCGCGAAGGACACCGACGGCAAGGACGACGAGGAGTCGGAGGGCGAGGCGAAGGGCTCCGCCCGGTCCGACCTGGCGAAGAGCGCCCCGAAGAGCGCCCCGAAGAGGCGGGCGAAAAGGCCGGCCTGATCCCGGTGCCGGACGTTCGGAGGCGGGCGCGGTTCAGATGCGCAGGTTGCGGCTGACGATCGCCTCGGACACCCGCTGCAAGGAGGCGTTGTGGTTCCGGGCGTGCGTGCGCAACTTCCAAGCCTAGGCGCAGAACCGGCGTACCGCGGTACACGCGTCCGGATGGCGTGGGGGATCGCGCTCCACCCGGCGGCCGTGGCACCGTGGATGTCCGCGGCGCGAACTGCCCGTCGCGTCCGCCCCGACCGTAAGACGAGGTCCCACGACATGACCGAAGGCACATCCCAGGCCCCGCCCGATCGTGGGCTGCTCGAGCACGCCGCAGCCGCCCCCGCCGTGGTGGCTGCGGCGCAGGAGGCGCAGGCCGGGAAGCCCCGGCCACCGATGGAAGCCGCACCCCAACCGGTGCAGGACGCCGGCTGGTGGCGCTCCGCCGTCGTCTATCAGGTCTACCCGCGCTCCTTCGCGGACTCCGACGGCGACGGTGTGGGGGACCTGCGCGGGATCATCACCCACCTCGACCACATCGCCTCGCTCGGCGTCGACGTCGTCTGGCTCGCACCGATCTACCGCTCGCCACAGGACGACAACGGCTACGACATCTCCGACTACCAGGATGTCGATCCGTCGTTCGGCACCCTGGAGGACCTCGACGCGCTCGTCGCGGGCATCCACGAGCGCGGCATGAAGCTGGTCATGGACCTCGTGGTCAACCACACCTCCGACGAGCACGCCTGGTTCCAGCAGTCGCGCTCCTCGAGGGAGGACCCGAGGCGGGACTGGTACTGGTGGCGGCCCCCACGGCCTGGCCACACCGGCGGTGAGCCCGGTGCGGAGCCGACGAACTGGGCGTCGGCCTTCTCCGGGTCCGCCTGGGAGTGGGACGAGGCGAGCGGGGAGTACTACCTGCACCTGTTCTCCCGGAAGCAGCCGGACCTGAACTGGGAGAACCCCGAGGTTCGTGAAACCGTCTACGAGATGATGCGCTGGTGGGTCGACCGCGGGGTGGACGGCTTCCGGATGGACGTCGTCAACTTCATCTCCAAGATGGTGGCTGAGGACGGCTCGCTGCCCGACGGTGCGGTGGGACCCGGCGACCGGTTCGGCGACGGCTCCGCGTTCTATGTATGCGGGCCGAGGATCCACGAGTTCCTGCACGAGATGAACGCCGAGGCGCTCGCCGGCGAGGAGCTCCTCACGGTGGGCGAGATGCCCGGTGTCACGGTCGACGAGGCGAGGCTCTTCACCGACCCGGAACGGCGCGAGGTGAACATGGTGTTCACGTTCGAGCACATGGGCCTCGACCGCGGGGTCGGCGGGAAGTGGGACACGCATCCGCTGCGGCTCACCGACCTCAAGACGAACCTCGGTGCCTGGCAGGAGGGGCTGGCCTCCGCCGGCTGGAACTCCCTGTACTGGAACAACCACGACCAGCCGCGGGTGGTCTCCCGGTTCGGCGACGACTCCCCGGAGCACCGGGTGGCGTCCGCCAAGACGCTCGGGACCGTGCTGCACATGCTCCGGGGGACGCCGTACGTCTACCAGGGCGAGGAGCTGGGGATGACGAACGTCCCGTTCGTCAGGATCGAGCAGTATCGTGACATCGAGACGCTCAACCACTATGCGACGGCGCTGGCCCAGGGCGGTGACCCGGAGCAGCTGCTCGTCGGCATCCGGGCGTCGAGCCGGGACAACGCCCGCACCCCGATGCAGTGGGACGCCGGCTCACGCGCGGGATTCACCACCGGCACGCCGTGGCTGGAGGTGAACCCGAACCACCGGACGATCAACGCAGAGGCGGCGGAAGCGGACGCGGACTCGGTGCTCCACCACTACCGGCGCCTGATCGCCTTGCGCCACGAGCTGCCCGTCGTCGTCGAGGGGAACTTCACGATGCTCGCGGCCGCGGACGAGCAGGTCTTCGCCTACGCGCGCGCGCTGGGGGGCACGACGCTCCTCGTGGTGGCGAACATGTCCTCCACGACGGCCGACGTCGAGCTCCCCGGGCAGGAGCAGGTGCTCGCCTCGGGCCGGGTGCGGCTGACCACGCACGACGGCGGTGCCCCGGCCTCGGGTGCGAGGCTCAGCCTCGCC
>JAENWO010000435.1 GCA_016649925.1 Actinomycetales bacterium | reverse complement strand
ACTCGACCACGTCGCCGTCGGCCATCACGTAGTCCTTGCCCTCGATGCGCACCCGGCCGCGGGCCTTCGCCTCGGCCATCGAACCGGCGTCGACGAGGTCGGAGAACGAGACCACCTCGGCCTTGATGAAGCCGCGCTGGAAGTCGGTGTGGATGACGCCGGCCGCCTGCGGGGCCGTCCAGCCCTTGTGGACGGTCCACGCCCGAGTCTCCTTCGGCCCAGCGGTGAGGTAGGTCTGCAAGCCCAGGGTGTCGAACCCGACACGCGCGAGCTGGTCCAGGCCTGCCTCGTCCTGGCCGTTCTCGGCGAGCATCTCCGCGGCCTCGTCCGGCTCCAGCTCCGCGAGCTCGGACTCGAACTTCGCGTCCAGGAAGATCGCCTCGGCCGGTGCGACCAGGGCACGCAGCTCGGCCTGCATGGCCTCGTCCGCAAGCCCTGCGTCGTCGGTGTTGAACACGTAGATGAACGGCTTGGCCGTCATCAGCTGCAGGCTGGCGACGTGCTCGGGATCGAGCCCGGCGTCGGCTGCGCCCGCGGACAGCGTGGTGCCGGCCTCGAGGAGGGCGAGCGCGCCCCGCGCGGTGTCGAGGAGTGCGGCCTCGATCTTCTTGCCGCGCACCTCCTTCTCCATCCGCGGGATCGCCTTCTCGAGCGTCTGCAGGTCGGCGAGGATCAGCTCGGTGTTGATGGTCTCGATGTCGTCCGCCGGGGAGACCTTCCCCTCCACGTGCACGACGTCGGGGTCGGCGAAGACGCGCGTCACCTGGCAGATCGCCTCGGCCTCACGGATGTTCGCGAGGAACTTGTTCCCGAGCCCCTCCCCCTCGCTCGCGCCGCGCACGATGCCCGCGATGTCGACGAAGGACACCGTCGCCGGCAGGATGCGCGCGCTGCCGAAGATCTCCGCGAGCGTGCCGAGCCGGGAGTCCGGCAGGGGCACCACCCCGATGTTCGGCTCGATCGTCGCGAACGGGTAGTTCGCCGCGACCACGCTCGCGCGGGTCAGCGCGTTGAACAGGGTGGACTTGCCGACGTTGGGCAGGCCGACGATGCCGATAGTGAGAGCCACGGTCCGCCACTCTACTGGCCCGGTGCAGACGGACTGTCGGTGCCTCATGGTCCGATGAGGGCATGGACACGACCAGCATTGCGCTCGTTCTCGCCGCCATCGCCGTCGGCGCGCTCGTCGGCTCGCTCCTCGGCCGGTCCGGGGCCGCCGGCGTGCGGGAGCGCCTCGCGGCCGAGCGCCGGGCCGCGGAGCAGCACGTCACGACGCTGGAGCAGGCGCACGCCACCCGCCTCGCGGACCTCCAGCGCGCCGCCGCGGACCAGCTCGACGCCGAGCGGTCGGCGTCCGAGCAGCAGCTCGCCCGGCTCGAGCGAGCGCACGAGGACCGGGTGGCCGAGCTCCAGCGCACCGCGGCGGAGCAGCTGGAGGCCGAGCGGGCAGGAGCCCAGTTCCGCCTGGTCGAGCTGCGCTCGGACCACAAGCGCCTGGCCGACGAGTTCGAGGCCCTCTCCCGCAGGGCGCTCGAGGCGAACACCCGGGCTTTCCTCGAGCAGGCGGAGGAGCGGCTGACACGGTCCCAGGTGGTGGGCGCCGCGGAGCTCGCCAAACGGGAGCAGGCCGTCCGCTCGCTCGTTGAGCCGCTCAGCCGCACCCTGGGTGAGGTCAAGGCCGAGGTGTCGGCCGCGGAGAAGTCACGCCTGAGTGCACACGCGGCGCTAGCCGAACAGGTGGAACAGATGCGTAGCTCGTCGGACCAGCTGCGCAACCAGACGGGCCTGCTCGTCACTGCCTTGCGAGCGCCCCAGGTGCGCGGCCGGTGGGGCGAGCTGCAGCTCCGGCGGGTGGTCGAGGCGGCCGGGATGGTGGAGCACGTCGACTTCGAGGAGCAGGAGACCGTCATGACGGACGACGGCGCGCTCCGGCCGGACCTCATCGTGAAGCTCCCCGGGGGCAAGCGGATCGTGGTGGACGCGAAGGTCGCGTTCAACGGGTACCTGGAGGCGATGGAGGCCAAGGACGACACGGTCCGGGCCAACCGGCTCCTCGCGCACGCGCGCCACCTGCGCCAGCACATCGACGACCTGGGCGGGAAGGCGTACTGGGAGCACGTCGCGCACAGCCCAGAGTTCGTCGTGATGTTCATCCCGGCCGAGAACTTCCTCAACGCCGCACTCGAGCAGGACCCGACGCTGATGGAGCGCGCCTTCGAGAGGAACGTCGTGCTCGCCACGCCCGCCACGCTCGTCGCGCTGCTGCGGACCGTCGGCTACACGTGGCGCCAGGAGGTGCTCGCTGCCGAGGCGCAGCAGGTCTTCACGGTCGGACGGGAGCTGCATAAGCGGCTCGGCACGCTCGGTGGGCATCTGACCACCATGAGCAAGCGGCTCAACGCCACCGTCGACGCGTTCAACCGGCTCAACTCCTCGCTCGACTCCCAGGTCGTCACCCAGGCCCGGCGCTTCAGCGCCCTGCAGGGACTGGAGCCGGCACTGGATGCCGCTCCCCCGGTCGAGGTGCTGGCGGTGCCCGCGCACAAGCTGGACCTCTACGCCGACGAACGGCACCGGGTCCTCGACGAGGGCGGTGACGCTACTGTTGCCCTCATCGAGACCGCACAGCACGACGCCCTGGCGCGCCATGCCGAGGCGGGACCCGACGCCGGTGCCGACGCCGACGCCGGTGCCGGCGCCGGTGCAGACCCAGCGCCGGACATCGATGCCAGCGCACATGCAGAGCCCGACACCCGTCGCCCGGCGTCTGCGGGCACCGAGCGCGCCTCCTGAGGACCTACCCGGT
>JAENWO010000110.1 GCA_016649925.1 Actinomycetales bacterium | reverse complement strand
CGCGGTGTCGACGACGGATCCGCGCGCGGTGTTGATCAGCGTGGCGCCGTCGCGCATCAGCGCCAGCCGGTGCCCGTCGACCATCTGCCGGGTCGCGGGGATCGCCGGTGCGTGCAGCGACACGATGTCGCTGGCAGCCATGAGCTCGTCCAGGCCGCAGAGCTGCGCGCCGAGTGCGTCCGCCTCGGCGGCCTCGATCGTCGGGTCGTACAGCCGGACGCGGAAGTCGAAGGGTCGGAGGAGCTCGAGGACCCGACGACCGATCCGGGAGGCCCCGACCAGACCGACGCACGTGCGGTAGTTGCCCAGGTCCCCCAGGGCCTCCGGCCGGATGACCACCCGCTCCTGGCGGTAGCGCCGGTCGGCCTCGAGCAGGCGCTTGCCCGACACGATGATCATCGCGAGGGTGTACTCGGCCACCGGGAGGGCGTTGGCGTCGGCGGCGGTGGACACCACGAGCCCGCGGGTCCAGCACACCGGGTCGACGTGCCCCTTCACCGAGCCCGCGGCGTGGACGATCGCGCCGAGCCGGGGGGCCAGATCCAGCACCGCGGCGTCGATCCGGGGTGAACCCCAGCCCGTCAGCAGGACCTCGGCCCGCCGCAGGTGCTCGCGGGCACCCGGTGCTCCGACGTCCTCGACCACGATGTCCCAGTCGACGTCGGCGACGGCGTCGAGCAGGGCCCGGGTGTCCGCGTCGAAGAGGTGCTGGGGAAGCCCGGGCCGCATGGCCAGGACGACGGCGGGGCGCCCGGGTGTCACGAGACCTCCTCGGTGAGCGCGGACATCGCCACGAGTGCCGCCGCCTCCTCGCGGAGCAGATCAGGACGGTCCTGCGGGACGAACTCCAGGAGCGAGTCCAGCACACGACCCTGCGATCGCACCACGTCGAACACCTCGTGCCAGAGGGCGGAGCGCGCGGGCAGGCGCAACCGGTAGTTGCCGGGCCACCACGAGAACACGTGCAGGGCACACACCCGGTCGCCGAGCTCCCTCAGACCGGCCACCGCCTCGGCGTCCGGCATCCCCTCCGGCGGTTGCCAGTAGGTCCGCACGTCGGGCCGTGCGACCTCGTCCAGCAGACCGATGGTGGCAGCGGCGGAGTCGGCCAGGGTTCCCGCGTGGAACTCGGTGGCGACGACGATGCCGCAGTCCGCGGCGATCCGGCCCGCCTCGCGCAGCGCGCGGACGACGGCGTCCCGCTGCTCGCCACCCGCGCCGGCGGAGCCGACGACACCCGCCCACACCCGCACTCGCGGGGCGCCGAGCGCGACGGCGGTCCGCACGACCGCCGGCCACTCGCCGAAGTCCGTGACGCCCGCCCTGAAGTACGAGCCGTAGGAGCTCGTCGACAGGCCAGCATCGACCGTCAACGCCCGGACCTCGCGCGCAGTCCCCACATCGCCGGGCGGCACGTGGCGGTCCCCGCCCCACTCGACGACGGCGAGCCCGGCGTCGGCGGCGCACGCCACGACGTCCCGGGGGGCCATCTGGCGATAGGTCACCGAGCAGAGCCCTGGCCGCGCTGCGACGGCTGGTCCGGCAGGCACATCGACCCCTCTCGGCTCGCGGTGTCGTCGCGTGGCCCGCAGCGACGGCTGGATGGTAGCGGGCAAACGCTATCCCGAACCTCGGCCGACCTCCCCCGGGAGGTGCTGCGAGAGCGCGAAGCCCCCTCCCCCGGGAGGTGCTGCTCCACGCCGGGATGCCTCGCCGACGACGGCCGGGCAGGCAGCCCGCCGCTGACCCGTCAGTGCCGTCTTCGCCACGGGGAGCTCGCGGGGGGCGCCGTGCGGGACCCGGCGCCCCCCGCGCCTTGACGCCGATTCCCCCTGCTCCTACCCTTCTCCGGAAAGCGCATTCCCCGGGAAGGGCGACCGTCGCCCGCGCGCGGGAGACGGTCCATGCCCAGACAGTCCTTGAGTTCGGAGACAGCCATGGCGTCGCCCCTTCGCATCGCGATGAACGGCATCACCGGGAGGATGGGCTACCACCAGCACCTGGTCCGTTCCATCCTCCCCATCCGCCAGGCCGGCGGGATCCTGCTGCCGGACGGCGGCCGCCTGCAGGTCGAGCCCGTGCTCGTCGGCCGCAACGAGGCCAAGGTCCGTCAGATCGCCGAGCGCCACGGCATCGAGCACTGGACGACCGACCTCGACGGAGTCCTCGCCGACCCCGAGATCGACGTGTACTTCGACGCCCAGGTCACCTCGCGCCGGGCCGCGGCGCTCACCACCGCGATCAAGGCCGGCAAGCACGTGTACACCGAGAAGCCCACAGCCGATTCGCTCGATGCCGCGGTCGAGCTGGCGCGCCTCGCCGCCCAGGCCGGGATCACCGCCGGCGTCGTCCACGACAAGCTCTACCTGCCCGGCCTGCTCAAGCTGCGCCGCCTGGTCGACGAGGGCTTCTTCGGACGGGTCCTGTCCCTGCGGGGCGAGTTCGGGTACTGGGTCTTCGAAGGCGACGGCCAGCCGGCCCAGCGACCCAGCTGGAACTACCGCAGCAAGGACGGCGGCGGGATGACGGTGGACATGTTCTGCCACTGGAACTACGTGCTCGAGAACATCCTCGGTACCGTCCGCTCGGTCACCGCCCGTACGGCGACGCACATCCCGCGCCGCTGGGACGAGCAGGGACGGGAGTACGTCGCGACGGCCGACGACGCGTCCTACGCGATCTTCGAGCTCACCGGCCCCTCGGGCGAGGAGATCATCGCGCAGATCAACTCCTCGTGGGCGGTCCGGGTCCACCGCGACGACCTCGTCGAGTTCCAGGTGGACGGCACGCACGGGTCCGCCGTCGCCGGGCTCACCAGGTGCGTCGCCCAGCAGCGGGCACACACCCCGATGCCGGTGTGGAACCCCGACCTGCCGGTCACCGAGTCGTTCCGCGACCAGTGGCTCGAGGTCCCGGCCAACGCCGCTTTCGACAACGGCTTCCGGGCCCAGTGGGAGGAGTTCCTCGCCGACGTCGCCGCCGGACGCGAGCACCGGTTCGGGCTCCTCTCCGCCGCGCGAGGCGTCCAGCTCGCGGAGCTGGGGCTGCGGTCCTCGGCCGAGGGCAGGCGGATCGACATCCCCGAGATCACTCTGTGAGCGACCTGGACCGCCTCTCCCTGAACATCGCCACGACGAAGGCGTGGACTCTTCGGGAGGCGGTGGAAGGGGCCGTGCGGGCAGGGGTGCCGGCCGTCGGGCTCTGGCGGGACCGTGTCCAGGAGGCCGGACTTGAGACGGCGGCCCGCCTCGTCGCCCGAGCCGGTCTGCGCGTCTCCTCGCTCTGCCGCGGGGGCTTCCTCACCACGGCCGACGACGACGGGATCGCGGCGGCGCTGGACGACAACCGCGCGGCGATCGTCGAGGCGGCCACCGTGGGGACGTCCGAGCTGGTCGTCGTCGTCGGGGGCCTGCCTGCCGCGAGCGCGCCGGGGAGCGCCGCCCGCCCCTACCCCACCGGCAGCCTGCGGGACCAGGCCGGGGACGCGAGCACCCCCGGACCCGTGGCCGCCGATCCGGCACGGGACGTCGTCGCCGCACGGCAACGGGTCGCCGACCGCATCGCCGACCTGGTCCCGTTCGCGACCGCCCACGGCGTGCGCATCGCGCTCGAACCGCTGCACCCGATGTTCGCCGCGGACCGCGCGGTCGTCTCGACGCTGGGCCAGGCGCTCGATCTCGCTGCGCCGTTCCCGCCCGAGGCGGTCGGCGTCGTGGTCGACACCTACCACGTGTGGTGGGACCCCGACCTGCAGCACCAGATCGCCAGGGCGGGGTCCGAACACCGGATCGCCTCGTACCAGGTGTGCGACTGGAACCTCCCGCTGGCCGCCGATCCTCTGCTCTCCCGCGGGTACATGGGTGACGGCTACGTGGACTTCGCCTCGATCGGCGGCTGGATCACCTCCGCCGGGTACACCGGCGACGTCGAGGTCGAGATCTTCAACCAGCACGTCTGGGACACCCCTGGTGACGACGTGCTGACGACCGTCGAGGATCGCTACCGGCGATACGTCCTGCCGAGCCTGGGTCGACCGGCGGGGTGAGCGGACCCGCACGCGATCGGGCGTGACCCAGGTCCGGCACCCGGTCAGTGGACGGCGCCATGCTCCCGGTACTCGCGCCACACGTTCTCGAAGAAGTCGTCCTCGGCCGGGATCGGCCGCCGAGCGCGCCAGGTGGACGTCACCTGGCCGGCGGGGTCCTCGCTCTCCCGCGCGGGCGGGCGCCACGCGACCTCCTGGACCTGGTCGTCCAGGGCCCCGCCGTCGAGGGAGAAGCGGAAGACCTCCGGGAGATCCAGCTCGCGCTCGGGCCGGGGCCCGTGGCCTGCGCACGGAAGGCCACCCCCGGCGTCGGTGTAGAGCACCGACCCGCGCGAGCGTCCGCCCCTGTCCACGTAGTCGGCCATCGCGGACAGGTAGACGTACGCCGTGGTGAGGATGTCGCGGACGAGGAACGTCCGGTCCACGGCGCGGCGGGAGCGCCCGTCGGCGCTGACGGACTCCCGATAGCCCGCCAGCCACGCCCGTACCTGTGCCAGCGCCTCGGCGATGGACCGGGCCGAGCGAACCGGCCCGGCCTTGGCGCTCATCAGCTCCCCCACGCCCCTCAGCAGGTCACCGGTCGTGTCCGGGGCGCCCGCGGCGGCTCGGCCGGTGGCCCCCGTCACGAGGTCGACGGCGTCGTGCAGCACCGGGGCCGCGGCACCGGCGAACTCCGCCATGTCGACCGGCTCGCCGCGGCGGCGGGCCGCGATGAACTGCGCCGCCCTCGTCGCCCCCACCTGCCCGCTGTTCAGCGCTGCGCCGCCGGGCCGATAGACGCCGTGCGCCCCGGCCGCCTCCCCCACCGGGAAGAACCCGGCCACGTTGGACTGCCACCAGGCGTCCACGACCAGGCCCCCGTTGTTGTGCTGGGCGCAGACGTCCACCTCGAGCATCTCGGTCGCCAGATCCACCCGCGGGTTGCGCTCGAGGTAGAACTCGTAGGCGGGACGGTTCAGCTGCTGCAGGCGCTCGATCGGGGTGCCGACGAGAGCACCGGCCCGCTCGAGGTAGTCCCGGGCCTCGGGGCTGAGCGCGGCCGGGTCGAGATCCGAGTGCACCGGGTTGCGCCGGAAGTCGAGGAAGACCCGCCGGCCGCGGAGCACCGTCTCGCGGTAGACCAGCAGGTCGACGAGGGAGGAGCCGTCGACGGCCTTGCGCACGTCGAACGGCCACTGGTAGCCCTTGAGGAAGACCAGCGAGAGCAGCCGGCCGTAGTCATCGATCGCCTCGGTGAGGAACTCGCGCTCGTCGCCGCCGTCGGCGTCCGTGGAGACGAACCGGGGCATCACCTGCATGTAGCTGCCCGAAACGTTCCAGCGGGGGTGCGTGGACGCGAGGCCGAACTGCCACTCGGTGACGTTCTTGCCCCGGACTCCTGCGCGGTAGCCCGCTCCCGATGCGCCCCACTGCCCGTTCGGGAAGACCCGGGTCCCGTACAGACCTGCCGGGCCGCCGGTGGCGAGGACCACGCTGGTGCACCGGAACAGCAGGAAGGGGAGCGGGGCGTCCTGCCCGGGCTCGGGCAGCCGCAGGTCGGTGCGCAGCACCAGCACGCCGACCACCTCGGGCCCCTCGGCGCCCCCCCGGGTGATGACGTCGACCACCCGGCACTGGTCGAAGATCGGGGTGCCGTTGGCGGCAACCCTCGTCTCGAGGTGCTCCACCATGCTGCGCGAGGTGTAGGGCCCCACCGACGTCGCCCGACGGCGGGGGTCGTGGTCGGTCTTGTAGCCCACGAACTCCCCGTACCTGTTCTGCGGGAACGGAACGCCCAGGTCGCACAGGTGCAGGAACGCCCGCGCGGACACGGCAGCCTCGGCGAGAGCGGTGTCACCGTCCATCGCGCCGCCCGCGAACAGGGTCTGCGCCATCTCGTGCACGGAGTCCCCGTCGGCCCCGGACAGGGTCAGCTTGTAGTACGTCTGCTTGTCGGACCCGGCGTTGCGGCTCGCCCCCGCGCCCACCTTGTCGGTGACCATCACGACGTCGTGCTGGCCGAGCTCCCAGAGCCGCTCGGCCGCACAGAAGCCGGCCGACCCCGTTCCCACCACGACGGTGTTCGCCGTGACGACCGGGACCTCTCGTCCGCCGATCGTCACGGACTCCGGCTCGGGGCTCGGCATCGTCTGCTCCGTCGTCTCGTCACAGGGTGGGGATGTGCATGCCGCCGTCGACGTGGAAGACCTCCCCGGTGGAGTACGGCGTCTGCCCCGAGGCGAGCATGGAGACCGCACCGGCCACATCGGCCGGCCGGCCCCACCGCCGGATCGGCGCGAGGCCCTCGGCGAACAGGGTGTCGTACTTCCCGGTGACGGCCGCTGTCATGTCGGTCGCGATGACGCCGGGCCGGACCTCGTACACGACGATCCCCTCGGGGGCGAGCCGGACCGCGAAGAGCTGCGTGGCCATGCCCACCCCCGCCTTGGACACGCAGTACTCACCACGGTCGGTGGAGACGGCGGTGGCCGAGATCGAGGACACGTTGACGATCGTCGCCACCGGCCGCTCCGGAGGCGAGCCGGCCCCCCCGCGGAGCGCGATCACGCGGTTGGCGAAGACCTGGGTGAGGAAGTACGGACCTCGAAGGTTGATCCCCATGACGCGGTCGAAGCTCTCGGGGGTCGCGGCGAGCAGGTCGGTGCGCATCGACGGCGCGACGCCCGCGTTGTTCACCAGGACGTCGAGCCGTCCCCATGCCGCGACGGCGTCGTCCACGTACCGCTGGTGGTCCTCGGGCTCGGCCACCGACCCACGCACGTAGCGGACACGGTCCGCCACGCCCGCGAGCTCCCGCAGCTCGGCGAGCAGCTCGGTGGGCTCCGCGCGCGTGGCGAGGACGGAGACGGCGAACCCGTCGGCGAGCAGCCGGCGGGTGATGCCCTGTCCGATGCCCCGGTTTCCCCCGGTGACCAGGCGTTTGCCGTGGCGTCGTTCGACCTCGATCACTTCAAGGAGGTCAACGACACACACGGCCACCCCGCTGGGGACCATGTCCTGCAGGTCTTCGGCGCGCTGCTCGACTCCCACGTGCGCGACCGCGACGTGGTTGCCCGCACCGGCGGCGAGGAGTTCGGGATGGTGATGCCGGGGAGTGGCACGGGGTTCGTGCTGGAGCGCGCTCGCGCCGTGGTGCAGGCCTTTGCGGCAATGGACATCCAGATGGGCGGCCAGGTGCTGCGGTGCTCGGTCAGCGCGGGAGTCGCGGAACGCGGCCCGTGGCACCTCGACCCGGCCCACCTCTGTCGCGACGCCGACGCTGCCCTCTACCGTGCCAAGGAAGCCGGGCGCAACCAGGCGGTGCTGCGGCGGTCGGACCCGGCGTCCGTCCGGGTGGACGCGACCGCGGGGTGATGCTGCGCGTCGCGTCGTCGGTCGTCGGCTCGTCGGTCGTCGGCGGGAAAGCGTTTGCCGACGCCGCCGGGTGCGTGCCAAGATCTGTCGGTGGCCCGCTGCCGCGGCCGCGCGGCCCAGCGGTCGCTCTCGCCGTGGCGGAACACTTCTCGGGGGGTGGAGGCACGATG
>JAENWO010000553.1 GCA_016649925.1 Actinomycetales bacterium | reverse complement strand
TCCCGCACCGCGCGTGGGTGCCGGGCCCGTGCGCACGTCCGGCCCGGACGCCACGCGGGTGATGCCGACGCGCTCCGGCGCGGATGTGCGCACGCCGTCGGCCGCACCGAACCGCCCTCAGTCGCGCCCGCAGGCGATCCCGCCCGGTGGTCGTGCCGCGCAGCCACCCTCACGTCCGCCGGCCCAGGGTCAGCCGCAGCGCCGGCGGCGGCGTCGCGGCCTACGGATTTTCGTGCTGCTTCTGGTCCTGCTCCTGGCGTGGCCGATCGGGCTGTTGATCTGGGCGAACGGGAAGATCGAGCACACCGAGGCGCTCAACGACTCGCTCAACACGGCCGGCACCACCTACCTGCTCGCAGGTTCGGACTCGCGCGCCGACGGCGTGCTCGTGGGTGATACCACCGAGGGCCAGCGCACCGACTCGATCATGCTGCTCACCGTCCCGCCGAGCGGCACCACGTCCCTCATCTCGCTCCCGCGTGACACCTACGTCCAGATCCCGGGCTACGGCTTCAACAAGCTCAACGCCGCGTACTCCTACGGCGGCGCGCCGCTGCTCGTCACGACCGTGGAGTCCCTCACCGGCATCGAGGTGGACCACTACGTCGAGATCGGCATGGGTGGTGTGGCCAGCCTCGTCGACGCCGTCGGCGGAGTGGAGCTCTGCCTCGACTACGACGTGAGCGACGAGCTCAGCGGGCTGCAGTGGACGGCCGGCTGTCACGTCGCCGACGGCGCCACCACCCTGGCCTTCGCCCGCATGCGGCACAGCGACCCGCTCGGCGACATCGGGCGCACCCAGCGTCAGCAGGAGGTGATCCAGGCCGTGACGGCAGCAGTGGCCAAGCCCGGCGAGCTGATCAAGCCGTGGCAGCAGGTCCGCCTTCTCGACGCCGGCCTGGGCGTACTCACCGTCTCGGAAGGAACCGGGATCCTCGACCTGGGACGGATGGCACTGGCCTTCCGCACCGCCACCGGCGAGGGCGGCGTGCGGGGCACCCCGCCCATCGCGGACCTGGACTACCGGGGAGGCGGTGTCGGATCTGCGGTGCTCCTGGACGAGGCAGCGGCGCCGACGTTCTTCGCGCAGGTCGCGGACGGCACCGTGACGCAGCCCCAGACCCCGTAGGACCTCGGCCTGACGAGGCACCACCGGCGTGTGGTTCGCTGGGACCATGACCCATGTGAACGACCCCGCCGTGATCGAACGCCTGTTGACCACCCCGGGACGCTGGGCCGTCGTCGGACTCTCCTCCAACCGGGACCGTGCCGCCCATGGCGTCTCCGCGTACCTCCAGCGCGTCCTCGGAATGGGGATCGTGCCGGTCCACCCTCGCGCCGAGATGGTCCACGGTGTGCAGGGCCACGCCACGCTGGCGGACGTGCCGGGTGACATCGACGTGGTCGACCTGTTCGTCAACTCCTCCCTCGCCGGGCCGGTCGTGGACGAGGCCATCGCGCGAGGCGCGAAGTCCGTCTGGCTCCAGCTCGACGTCGTGGACGAGGAGGCAGCGCAGCGCGCGAAGGACGCCGGCCTCGACGTCGTGATGGACACCTGCCCCGCGATCGAGGGCCCGAAACTCGACCTCGGCTGAGCCGCAAGCGCACGGAACTGCTCAACGGCGTCGCGCTTGCGGCGGAGGCACTCCCGTCAGGCTGGGGGGCGAGCCGAGGCCGTTCCAGCCCGAAGGGACGTGAGCACGAGCAGCGTCAAAGCGAGGAGCGGCAGGATCGTTGTCCACGCCGTGGCAACG
>JAENWO010000579.1 GCA_016649925.1 Actinomycetales bacterium | reverse complement strand
TCTCGGCCGCCGTTCTTGAACCCGCCGACCAGTTCCTTGCTCTTGGGATCGGCGGAGATCACCGGCTGACCTGCCCCGGCGTGCTGGGCGACTTGGTCGGCTTGGTAGCGGAACCGGGCGTCCCGGTCCTCGTCCTGTCGACCCTTGGTGCATTGCTCCCCACAACGCCCTCAGCACGACCGAGGCCTGCCGGTGAAAGGTCCGGGTAGATACCCGTGTTTGACGAGCCTCCCCCGCCCGACGCCTGACCGACACGGCTCGCGCCGACCGCCGTCGGTGGGGCGTCCACGACGCGAGACGGAGCGACGCCCGACCGTCATACCCGCGCGATGTGGCAGAATAGCCCGAGAGAGTCTTACGTGCTCCGGGGTCGGTGCAATTCCGAGCCGGCGGTGACAGTCCGCGACCCGCACGCTCCTCGTGAGCGGACGGTTGACCTGGTGGAACTCCAGGACCGACGGTGAAAGTCCGGATGGGAGGAGGCACGCGACGCCGAGCCGATCGGCGCCGTCGGACGGGTGCGTGGTGCACCGTCCGTCCCCGGGTCACGTGCCCGGGGAAGGAGATCGGCTCGTGGCCCGCCAGGACGTCCTCGCACCCGTCGCGCTCGGCGCCGTCGCCCTAGCCCTGTGGCAGGGCGTGAGCGCGGCAGTCCCGGACCGGATCCTGCCCGCCCCCACCGACCTTGCCGCCCGGCTCGTCCTCGAGGTGCGCGACGGCGGACTGCTCGGTTATGCGGGCGCCACCCTGGCCGAGAGCCTCCTCGGCGCCCTCCTCGGCCTTCTCGTCGCCGTCCCGCTGGGCTACCTCATCGCCCACTCACCGGTCGCGTCCGCGGCGCTCGGGCCCTACCTCGCGGCGTCGCAGGCGATCCCGGCTGTCGCCCTTGCCCCGTTGCTGGTCCTCTGGTTCGGTTACGGCCTGCTGCCCATCGCCCTGCTGTGCGCGCTGCTGGTGTTCTTCCCGATCCTGGTCAACACCACCCTCGGCCTGCGCACGCTGGACCCCGACATCATCGGCGCCGCCCGGGTGGACGGCGCGGGCCGCTGGCGCCTGCTCACCCACATCGAGGGTCCGCTCGCGCTGCCCTCCGTCCTCGCCGGCGTCCGCAACGGCTTCGTGCTCTCCGTCACCGGCGCCGTGGTGGGGGAGTTCGTGATGGGGGGCGACGGCCTCGGCCTGCTGCTCTCCGTCTACCGGGACCGCGCCGACACCGCGGGGATGTTCACCACGCTGATCGCCCTGGCCGCACTCGCGGTCGGGTTCTTCCTGTTCGTCCGTGCACTCGAGAGGCGGGTCCGATGGTGGTAACCACGATGAGGAGGCGGCTGGGTGCCGGCCTGCTCCCGGCAGCCCTGGCGCTGGCACTTGCTGCCTGCACACCGACGTCCCCCGGCCAGCTCGACACCCCGCCCTCGGCGGAGGTGTTGCCACTGACCATCGGCCTGACGTACGTGCCGAACATCCAGTTCGCCCCGTTCTACCTCGCCGCGTCCGAGGGGCACTTCTCCGATGCCGGGCTCGACGTCACCCTGCGCCACCACGGCGCCTCTGAGGACCTTTT
>JAENWO010000405.1 GCA_016649925.1 Actinomycetales bacterium | reverse complement strand
GCGAGCGAGAGGTCGTTCCACACGTGCAACCTGCGCAAGAGCCACGGTTTCCACCTCGTCGCTCAGGGCGCGGACCCGTTGCCCGACGTGCTCGACGCGCGCTGGCCCTACCGGATCCGGGTGAGGGTCGCCGCCGGCGAGATCACGTTCTCGGTCAACGACGTGGAGAGCTTCCGCTGGGTCGACGACGGCAGCATAGGCGGTCCGCCCCTGGCCGGCGGTGCCATCGGGTTCCGTCAGATGGCGCCGATGATCGCCGACTACGCGAACCTGCGGATCGAGCCGCTGCGGGAGTAACGGCACGCTCGATGGATCGACGACGACGGCGGGCTTCGGCCCGCCCGAGCCGCGAACTACGGCAGGATGGCCGATGTGCCTGCCACCGTGATCGACAACCCGGTTCTGAACGGGCCGTTCGATCCGCCCTCGCGGCACTGGATGCTCGACGACGCGGGCCAGCTCACCGATGACACCGCTCCGAAGCGTAGGCCGAGCGAGTCGTGGATCCCGGTCCCCCGCCAGCGCAAGGGCCGCGGCCGCGCCGTCCAGGAGATGCTCGCGATCCAGGACGAGCTCGACGTCACCAGGACGGGTGAGCGCCGTGACGTCAACGACCAGGTCAACCGCCTGCGGGCGGACGTCGACATCTGGCGCGTCTCTGGCTACCCGGGCGTGACAGAGACAACGGCGCGCCTGCTGCGTTACTGGGCCGACCCGACGCGGGACAACCGCGTGTTCTTTGCCCAGCGTGAGGCAGTGGAGTCGGCGATCTACACGGCCGAGGTCGCGGGTCGGCTCACTGCTGCGGAGGCCGGCCGGTCGGCGCGCGTGCAGGGGTCGGGGTGGATCGCGCGGGCGCTCGCCGAACAGAATGCGGAGTACAACGCTGGACTGCCCCGGGTCGCGCTGAAGATGGCGACGGGCACCGGCAAGACCGTCGTCATGGCGATGCTGATCGCCTGGCAGACCCTCAACAAGGCGGCCCACCGCAACGACGCGCGCTTCACGAACCGGTTCCTGATCGTGACGCCGGGAATCACGATCAAGGACCGCCTGCGGGTCCTCTTCCCCAGCGACGAGAGCAACTACTACCGCGAACGTGACCTGGTCCCGGGGGACCTGTGGCCACACCTGACCCAGGCGCGCATCAGCGTGACGAACTACCACACCTTCATGCTGCGCACCCGGCACGACGGCAAGGGCGTCGCGGCGAACACGAAGAAGCTGCTCCGTGCGCGGACGGGCGTCGACCCGTTCCTGGAGACCGAGGCCCAGATGGTCGCGCGGGTGCTGCGTGATCTGGGTGGTGCCCGCGGGCGCAAGAGCACCGGCCAGATCATGGTCCTCAATGACGAGGCGCACCACTGCTATGCCCCGCGGGACGCCGATGCAGAGGTCAATGCGCTCGAGGCCAGTGTCCGCGCCGAGGCCAAGGAGGCCAACGAGGAGGCGGGCGTCTGGTTCACCGGCCTGCAGCGGATCCACGCCGCCGTGGGCATCAAGGCGGTCTATGACCTGTCCGCGACCCCGTTCTTCCTGGCCGGTTCCGGCTACCCGGAGGGATTCATCTTCCCGTGGGTGGTCTCCGACTTCTCCCTGATGGACGCGATCGAGTCGGGACTCGTGAAGATCCCACGGCTCCCGGTGGACGACGACGCCGCGGGCACCACGGTCTCCTACCTCAACCTGTGGGAACACGTCGGCTCGGAGCTGCCGAAACGCGCCGGGCGTGACGGCTTCGACACGACTCGTCCACTGCCGCCGGTTCTGGCCGGTGCGCTGCAGAGCCTGTACAGCTCCTACGAACGTGCCTTCGAGCGATGGCGGCGAGCCGATGGTGACGACGGCGGTGGTGGTGCACCTCCGGTGTTCATCGTCGTGTGCCCGAACACGACGGTATCCAAATGGGTCTACGACCAGATCGCGGGCTTCGAGCAGGAGCTCGCCTCGGAGGAGGGCGCCCACCTGCGTACGCGCCCCGGCATCCTGCCGCTGCTGTCCAACTATGTGGACGGCAACCGTGTGGCGAGCCCGCGCACGATCCTGGTCGACTCGGCCGAGCTCGAGTCGGGCGAGGCGGTGAGCAAGGATTTCCGCACGGCGGCGGCGGAGGAGATCGAGGCGTTCCGGCGCGAGTACGCGGCTCGCACGGGTGCGGCCGCCGGGGAGATCGATGATGGGCAGCTCCTGCGTGAGGTGCTCAACACGGTGGGCAAGCCCGGGCGTCTCGGTGGCCGGGTGCGGTGCGTGGTCTCGGTCTCGATGCTCTCGGAGGGCTGGGACGCCAACACGGTCACGCATGTCCTGGGGGTGCGGGCGTTCGGGTCCCAGCTGCTGTGCGAGCAGGTCGTCGGGCGGGGCCTGCGGCGCAGGTCCTATGCGCTCGACGACGAGGGCCTGCTGCCGGCCGAGTACGCCGAGGTCTACGGCATCCCGTTCTCGTTCATCCCGTCCGACCGGCCGGTGACGGACCCGCCGCCGCGCCCGCCCACGACGCACGTCCGTTCGGTCGAGGGGCGCGAGGCGGCGCGGATCGTCTTCCCGCGCGTGGAGGGCTACCGGTACGAGCTGCCCGACGCCGCGCTGATCGTCGACCTGGACGCGGCACCGGCGTACGTCCTGGACTCCGGAGCCGTGGCGACCGCCACGGAGGTCGAGGGGGTGATCGGCGAGAGCGAGACCCATACTCTGATGCGGTTCCGCGCCATGCGGCCCAAGCAGGTCGCGTTCCGCCTCGCCGTGGAACACCTGCTGCCGCTCTACACCGACGGCCAGGACGTGCCCAAGCCGTGGCTGGTGCCCGAGCTGGTCCGGATCGCCCAGCGGTGGCTGGCCGAAAAGGTGGAACTGCACGGCACGGCGTTCCCCGGGTTGCTGCTCCTCGGGGCAAACGCCAGCCAGGCAGCGGAACATATCCACCGCTCCATCAGCACGGTCGAGGGTTCGCGCGAGCCCGTGGTGCGCGCGATCATCCGCTCGGACGCGCCGACGGGCAGCACGGACGACGTCGACTTTCACACCATCAAGGCCACCCACCTCACGAACGAGCGCAGCCACGTCTCGCATGTGGTGCTCGACGCCGGGGGCAGCGCCGGCAGTGGGAACACCTGGGAG
>JAENWO010000443.1 GCA_016649925.1 Actinomycetales bacterium | reverse complement strand
GGGTGGGCCGCTGGCGGCGCGCGCGGTGATGATGAGGTTCGGTGCCTCCCACAGCGGGGAGTCGGCCGGCAGCGGCTCCTCGACGAACACGTCGTGGACGGCGCCGGCGATCCCGCCGTCGCGCAGAGCGGCGAGCACGGCCCCCTCGTCGACGGTCGCACCGCGCCCCACGTTCACGAACCAGGTGTGCCGGGGCCGCACGCATCACCGTGCAACCTGTCCGGTGATCGGGGTGGCCGTTCGGCGGCCTGGGGGAGACGCCGTCGGTGGCGTGCTCTACCTTGCTCGTGATGAGCGAACACTCGTACTCCTACGGCGAGCGGATCGTCGATGCGGACCTGTACGCCATGCGGGCGATGGGCCGCACCATCGGGGCGCGCACGGCACGGCTGATCGCGGCCAAGCTGGAGGTTGCGCCGGACAGCGCCCTCGGCCGGTTCGCCTTCTCCGGGGAGGTCGCGCCGGACCTCCGTCCCAAGATCGCGGAGCTGCGGTTGGACCTGCTGCAGGTGCTGCGGGTGGAGGCGCTCGCGGTGTTCGTCGACGAGGCGCTCACCGTCGGCACCCGCCCCTCGGGCGAGCACGGTGCAGGCTCGCCGTTGGGGCCGACGACGGCGCTCCAGCCCCATCTGTACGTGGCGCCTCCCGGTGGGGTCGGGGTGTGGATGGACGCCGCGCAGAGCGCGCCGGCGTTCCGCCGGGCGCTCGTCGAGGTGACCTCGGCCCACGAGGTGCCCGGGATCGAGTGGACCATCCATGCGTCGATGGGCTTCTACGGGTTCGACGTCAGCCAGGTGGACGACATCGACCATGTGCTCATGTTCGGCCGTGGGATCGTCCAGCACGGGGAGTCGTTCTCGTGGTTCCCCACGTTCGCCGGGAGTACCGACGAGGACGATCTCGGTGAGTTCGAGGACCACTCCTACGGGCGGTTCATCTCTGCGGAGCAGTTCGTCATGGACCGTGCCGAGGAGCGCGGCTGGCTCCGCCACCTCGGGCGGTTCGTGCAGCAGCACGCCCTCGTCGGTCTCATCGAGTTCGACGTCAACGCCGTGATGCGCGCCTTCTTCGGGTCGTCGGAATACGGGACGTGGATCCACATCGAGGGCGAGGAGGGGGAGTATGTGTTCGGGCCGCGCCGGGGCGGCTGACGGACTGCGGTCAGACCGCGATCGTCTGCGGTCAGACCGCGATCATGTGCTCGTTGTCGGCGGGCATCGTGGTGGTGGGGCCGGCGTCGTTGATGCGCACATCGGTGAACGTCACGGGCAGGCCCTTGGCGGTGGTCGGGTGGGCTCGGTCCATGAGTTGGACGTGAACGTGCGGCTCGCTGGAGTTGCCCGAGTTGCCGCATCGGCCGAGCCTCTGGCCCGCTTGGACGGCGTCGCCCACCTGAACCGCCGCCGAACCCTGCTGCAGGTGAGCGACGAGGGCGAAGCAGCCGTCGCCGGCGTCGACCACGACGTGGTTGCCGACGATCTTCCCGACCCCGCCGAGCTCCCGGATCGCGCCCTCGACCATCATGTAGGCCACGGCCCAGAGCCGGCTGCGACTGCGGTGGTCCCGGCCGCCGTCGCGCACACGGACCACGCGCCCGGCGACGGGCGAAAGCACGGGCTCGCCGAAGGCTGGGAAGTCGCCGGCGGGGCGCATCCCCGGTCCGGAGCCGAACGGGGGTCGGACGCGGTCCTCCGGATCGAACACGAGGTCGACGGCGAACGACTGGCCGTAGGCGCGGGTGCCGTGGCTGGGCATCTTGGTGGCGGGTGAGTTCATCGCGAGCCACCGGCCACGCACGGGCGGGTGGACGGCTCGTGGTTCGCCGGTGTGATCGGTGTCCGGCACGAACATGGCGCCGATGCCGACGCCGATGCCGACGACGACGAGCACGAGGCCCGCGATGTTCAACACGGCCGACGCGGCCTGCGCCTCCGGGACGATCCACCCACGCTCGAAGATCGTCGCGAGGACGAAGCAGGCCAGCCCGGCGAGGACCAAGCGCATGGTGTGCCGCTGCAGTCCGGCGGCCAGCCGCTTCATCGCTGCACCGCCGTCAGTGTGACGAGGAGGGGGACCACGCGGGTGGCGGGCACCTCGTAGCTGCCCCGGCCGCTCTGGCGCAGCCATCCGCCGGAGACCAGCTGGCGCAGGTGGTGATGAAGCTGCCCCGTGCTGCCCAGCGTCCCGACCTCGGCGAGGGCCGCCGTCGTACGCACCCCGAGGAGCACCTGGCGCAGGAGCTCCAGCCGCACCGGGTGGGACAGCGCGCTCAGGGTCGGGGCGAGGTCTGTCCAGTCGGACTCGAGCAGTCCCGTGGAGCCCGCGCCCTGCTGCCACTCGACCGGCTCCCCGGTGGGCAGCGTGACGGCACCGGTGAGGAGGACTGCGCCGTCAGCGGTGGAGGGGTGGTCGGTGAGGCGCTGTTTGAGACCGTCGAGAGCCCAGAACGTGCCGCGATCGGGGCTGCCCTGCGTCGGGGCGTGCTCGTGGCCGGGCTCTTTCGCCTCGATAGCCTCGACCCGGGCGGTGAGGTGGGCGAGGGCTTCGAGGAGCCCGGCCGTCGCGGTGTCCTTGGTGCGCATACACCGATAGTACGTACTTTCGAACTTACGCGCAAAGCGCGTGACTGTGCGGTCCGGACGCGGCCGCGACGCTCCGCCGTCGTCGTTCTCCTTGGGAGGTGACGGTCCGCCGTCGTCGTTCTCCTTGGGAGGTGACGGTCCGCCGTCGTCGTTCTCCTTGGGAGGTGACGG
>JAENWO010000122.1 GCA_016649925.1 Actinomycetales bacterium | reverse complement strand
TCCCGCACCGTTCCGCACCCGCCGTCCGGAGTCCGGCCCGCACAGCCAGCGGTTCCCGCGCCGTCGTCGGGGCCAGGGCGCGCGTCGCGCGGGCCTCGCGCATCTGGGTGGAGGGTCGGCACGACGCCGAGCTCGTGGAGAAGGTCTGGGGCGAGGACCTTCGAATCGAGGGCGTCGTGGTCGAGCTGCTCGACGGCGTCGATCACCTGCTCGAGGCCGCGCGCGACTTCTCACCGGGGCCGGGGAGGCGCATCGGCGTGCTCGTGGACCATCTCGTCGCCGGCAGCAAGGAGTCCCGCATCGCGGCCGAGGTGGTGCGCACGTATGGGCCGGCGCACGTGCTCGTCGCCGGGCACCCGTACGTGGACGTGTGGCAGGCCGTGAAGCCGCAGCGGGTCGGCCTGGAGAGCTGGCCGGACGTCCCGCGCGGCACCGACATCAAGTACGGCACGCTCGCCGCCCTGGGGTGGCCGTCGCGGTCTCAGGAGGACGTCGCCCGCGGCTGGAAGCGGATCCTCGGGACCATCCGGGACTACCGGGACCTGGAGCCGAGCCTGCTCGGGCGGGTGGAGCAGCTGGTGGACTTCGTCACCGCGCCCTGACGGCCCTGCCCCCCGCGCTGACGGCCCTGCCCCCCGCGCTGACGGCTCTGCCCCCCGCGCTCATGGCGCCACGGGAGCGTTCATCTGGCGCCGGTACAGCCATACCGTGGCGAGCATCGTCACCGGCAGCGACACGAGCGTGCCGATTAAGCACAGCGCCCCGCCCACCGCGTTCGCGACGTAGGCCAGCAGGACGAGGATGAGCGTCTGGCCGACGTTGTTCCACACGAGGAGCGCGCCCGCCCGGATCGCGTCGATCGCACCCAGGTTGCGGTCGATGACGAACAGCACCACGTAGACGGCGAAGAACTGCACGATGAGCGGGCCGACGAACGTGAAGACCGACAGCGCCCCGACGGCGGCCAGGATGACTGCGACAAGGAGCACCTGGAGCGCGTTGCGGACCTTGAAGAAGTCCCCGACTCCGACGGTTCGTCCGTCCGCGACCATCAGGGTGGCGTTCGCCATGCCGGCGCTGGCGAACACGGCGACCAGGATGAACATGATGCTCACCAGCGCGAACCCGCCGATGCCCGCCGCGGTCAGGGCCACGAACGCACCGCCGTTGGACGAGTTGGCACCGAAGACCCCGGTCGCCGCGAGCAGGACCACCCAGACCACGCTGAGCGCGATGATCACGGCCACCCACGCGAGCTGGCCCAGGATGAAGGCGGCGGCGTTCTGGGTGAACTTCGTCCACCCCCACGAAAACGCGTCAGTCGCCTGTGGCTCCTGCGGCACCGGCGCGTAGGGCTGATGGCCCGGCTGGTTGTACTGACCGGGACCGTATCCCAGGCCGGGCTGGCCGTACCCCGGGGGCTGCTGGCCAAACTCCGGGGGCTGCTGGCCAAACTCCGGGGGCTGCTGACCATAGCCAGGAGCGGGCTGGCCGTATGGCGGAGGCTGCTGGCCGTATGGCGGAGGCTGCTGGCCGTACCTGGGCGCCGGCGGCCCGTGGTCCGGCGGTGGCTGGGCGCCAGCGGGAGGCTGGGCGCCACCAGGAGGCTGGGCGCCAGCGGGCGGCTCGTGACCCTCCGCCGGCGGGCCCGCCTGCTCGAGGCGGTCCGGTGAACCGTTCGGATCCGACGTGTTCTCGCTCATCCCGCAACGGTAGCGACGAAGTGCCGTCAGCGGCGATCGAATGTTCGCCGGTCACGGAGCAGTAACGCCGCGAAGGCCCGCGCACCGGTCGGTGCGCGGACCCTCGCTGTGCAGCGAGGACTACTTCGGCGCCACCGGCTGCTGGGTGAGCGTGCGGTAGGCGTAGGTCATCGCGATGTAGGACATCGGGACCGTGATCAGCAGACCGACGACGAGGGCGAGGGCACCGACGATGTTCACGCCGATGAGCGCGAGGCCCAGCAGGATGACGCTACCGAGGTTCCCCGTCACCACCGGGATCGACGCCTTGGCGCCGTCGAGCCACGGGAGGTTGCGGTCGATGATGAAGTGGTAGGTGAAGATGAGCAGGATGCCCAGGACGAAGGAGATCAGCGAGAACAGCCAGCCCACCCCGGGCAGCTCGCTGAGCGCACCGCTGAGGACTCCCCACAGCACGGCGTAGATCGCCACGTTGGAGAAATTGTTCACGCGGAAGAACTCGCCGATGCCGGGCTTGCGACCGGCCGTCTCGTAGAGCGCTCCCTGGATCAGCGCAGCACCGACGAAGCCGCTGACGAGCACGACCAGCACGCTGGAGATCAGGCCGAGGACCGTGAACTGCCCCATCGCCGAGAAGTTGTTGTCGCCCATTCCGCCGTCGGGGTTGAGGGCAGCGACGACGACCAAGAGGACCACGAGGATCAGCATCATCGGCAACCACGCGCCGACGTTGCCGAAGTAGGTCTTCCAGGCGTAGGAGATCGCGTCGCCGACCGAGAACTGCCGGAACTGCGGCTGCTGGCCGTAGGGGTCACCCAGGTACGGCGGCGCAACGGGCGGACCGCCGTAACCGGCTCCGGGCGGTCCATATTGGCCGTACTGGTCGGGTCCGGCGGGCGGTGGCGCACCGAAGCCGCCCTGCTGCGGTGAGGGGTACGCGCTCGGCGGCTGCGGAGCCTGGGTGTATCCGGGCGGCGGAACGGCCGGACCGGACGGGGGCGGCGGAACGGCCGGACCGGACGGGACACCGGGACCCTGAGGCTCCTCGGGTACTCCGCCCTGCTGGTCCGGCTGACCCTGCGGGTTCTGCGGGTTCTGCGGGTCGAACGGGTTGTTCGGGTCGGGGGGATTCTGGCTCATGGCGCTCCCTGCGTGCGATGTCTAGAACGGATGCAGCACCCACCGTAGCGAATCACGCCTTCTCAGGGGTGCGCGGGAACTCAGTATCACAGGTTGTGTCGCGGGCACCTCTGCCCATCACTGCCCAACCCAGCTGCTGGAGGAGCGGTGGCTCAGTCGGTGAGCCGCACCACCACGGTGTCAGCGAGGAGCCTGCCGCGCAGGGTGAGCAGCGCCACGCCATCGCGTGCGGGAGCCGCCTGAAGGAGCCCGTCGCTGACGAGACCGGGCAGCCGGCCGACCAGGTGCGCGCCGACGTCGAGCCCCTCCGCGAGGCGGATGCCGAGCAGGATCCGCTCGTCCTCGCGCTGCGCGGGCGTGAGGTGCTCGCCGTCGGCCAACGGGAGTGTGCCGGCGGCGATCCGATCCGCGTACGGGCGCGGGTGTTTGACGTTCCACCAGCGGTAGCCGCCGAGGTGGCTGTGCGCTCCGGGGCCGATGCCCCACCAGTCGTGCGAGCGCCAGTATGCGATGTTGTGCCGGCAGCGGTCCTGCGGGCGGCGAGCGAAGTTGGAGATCTCGTACCAGCCGTAACCAGCGGCGTCGAAGACGGTCGCAGCGAGCTCGTACTTGGTGGCCTCGTCGTCGCCGTCGGGCATCGGCAGCTCGCCGCGGCGCACGCGGGCGGCCATCTTCGTCCCGGCCTCCACCACCAGCGCGTAGGCGGAGATGTGGTCCGGTTCGAGGGCGAGCACCGCATCGATGCTGCGGCGCCACTGGTCCTCGGACTCCCCGGGCGTGCCGTAGATGACGTCCAGAGAGACGGCCAGGCCGGCGTCGCGAGCCCAGCGCACGACGTCGGGCACCCGTGCCGGGTCGTGCGTGCGGTCCAGCGTGGCGAGTACCTCCGGCACGGCGGACTGCATCCCGAAGGAGACCCGGGTGAAGCCGGCTGCGGCGAGGGCCGCGAGGTCGGGCGCCGTCACGGAGTCCGGGTTCGCCTCGGTGGTGACCTCCGCGCCGTCGGCGAGCCCCCACGTGTCGGCGACGGCCGCGAGCATTCGGGCGAGTTCGTGCGCCGGAAGCAGCGTGGGGGTGCCGCCCCCGAGGAAGACGGTCGACACCTCGCGCGCCGGGAGGCCGGCATCCCGCAGCGCCGCGTCCGCGAGGGCGATCTCGCCGATCGCCGTCGTGGCGTAGCTCGCCTGGCTCGCTCCTCCGCCCAGCTCGGTGGCGGTGTAGGTGTTGAAGTCGCAGTAGCCGCACCGCACCGAGCAGAACGGCACGTGCAGGTACACACCGAGATCACGTTCGGAGGCCCCCACCGCGACCCCCTCCGGCAGCAACCACGGGGTCGCCGGGGTTGCCGGCGGGGTCACTTCTTCGTGTCCTTGCTGTCGCCGTCGGAGGAGAGCGCGGCGATGAACGCCTCCTGGGGGACCTCGACGCGGCCGATCTGCTTCATCCGCTTCTTGCCCTCCTTCTGCTTCTCGAGGAGCTTGCGCTTGCGGGAGATGTCACCGCCGTAGCACTTGGCCAGCACGTCCTTGCGCATCGCGCGAATGGTCTCCCGGGCGATGATGCGGGACCCGACCGCCGCCTGGATCGGCACCTCGAACTGTTGCCGCGGGATCAGCTCGCGGAGCTTTCCGGTCATCATCACGCCGTAGGCGTACGCCTTGTCGCGGTGCACGATCGCCGAGAAGGCGTCGACCTGCTCACCCTGCAGCAGGATGTCCACCTTGACGAGGTTCGCCACCTGCTCGCCCGAGATGTCGTAGTCGAGGGAGGCGTACCCGCGGGTGCGTGACTTCAGCTGGTCGAAGAAGTCGAAGATGATCTCCCCCAGCGGCAGCGTGTACCGCAGCTCCACGCGGTCCGCGGAGAGGTAGTCCATCCCGAGGAGAGTGCCTCGCCGGTTCTGACACATCTCCATGATCGTGCCGACGAAGTCGCTCGGTGACAGGATCGTCGCCTTCACCACAGGCTCGCTGACCTCGGCGATCTTGCCCTCGGGGAACTCGCTCGGGTTCGTCACGGTGACAGTGGAGCGATCCTCCATAGTCACCTTATAGATGACGTTCGGAGCGGTGGAGATGAGATCGAGGTTGAACTCCCGCTCCAGCCGCTCCCGGCAGATCTCCAGGTGGAGCAGCCCGAGGAAGCCCAGGCGGAAGCCGAAGCCGAGAGCCACCGACGTCTCCGGCTCGTACACCAGCGCCGCATCGTTCAGCTTGAGCTTGTCCAGGGCGTCCCGCAGCGCCGGGTAGTCCGAGCCGTCGATCGGGTAGAGGCCGGAGAACACCATCGGCTGGGGGTCGCGGTAGCCGCCGAGCGCCGTGGTCGCCGGCTTCCCGAAGTTCGTCACGGTGTCCCCGACCCGGGACTGGCGCACGTCCTTCACGCCGGTGATGAGGTAGCCGACCTCCCCCACACCTAATCCGGCGGACGGGGTCGGCTCGGGTGAGCTGACGCCGATCTCGAGGAGCTCGTGCGTGGCTCGCGTGCTCATCATGACGATCTTCTCGCGCGGCGAGAGCTGCCCGTCGATCACCCGGACGTACGTGATCACGCCGCGGTAGGAGTCGTAGACGGAGTCGAAGATCATCGCCCGGGCGGGAGCGTTCGGGTCCCCGACCGGGGGCGGAACCAGCTCGACGATCTTGTCCAGCAGCTCCAGGACGCCCTCGCCGGTCTTGCCGGAGACCCGCAGGCAGTCGTCGGGTTCACCTCCGATCAGGTTGGCCAGCTCGTCCGCGAACTTCTCCGGCTGGGCGGCCGGGAGGTCGATCTTGTTCAGGACCGGGATGATCGTGAGGTCGTTCTCCATCGCCATGTACAGATTGGCGAGGGTCTGGGCCTCGATGCCCTGGGCGGCGTCAACGACCAGCACGGCCCCCTCACAGGCGGCGAGCGAGCGGGACACCTCGTACGAGAAGTCGACGTGCCCGGGGGTGTCGATCATGTTCAGCGCGTACGCAGTCTCGCCCACCTGCCACGGCATCCGCACGGCCTGCGACTTGATCGTGATGCCGCGCTCCCGCTCGATGTCCATCCGGTCCAGGTACTGCGCGCGCATCGCCCGGGCGTCGACGACGCCGGTGAGCTGCAGCATGCGGTCCGCGAGCGTGGACTTGCCGTGGTCGATGTGGGCGATGATGCAGAAGTTGCGCAGCAGCTCCGCCGGCGTGGACGCCGGCAGGATCCGGGCGTTCAGGGCCGCGCTGGGGATGGGTGGCACGAGAAACCTCTGCGGGTGGAAGGGAGGGGTGGGTCTGACCCCATCGTCCCATGCTTCACAGTCCCGCCCGGTACGGCATGATCGTCTGTTATGAACTCGCTCGGGGAGGCTCTGGGGACCCTGGCCCGCGTCGGTGGACGCGTGCTCCGCGGTCCGAGCGCCTTCGTCCTCGCCGTGGCCGCCGTCGTGGTCGCTGTCCTGACGGTGCTGGTGATCGTGCTCGTCACCTCTCCCGGTGGCCCAGGCACGCTCGGCACGGTCCTGCTCGTCGCGCTACCTTTTGCCCTCGCGGTGCCGATCGTGACCTTGGCGTCGAGACGTAGGCGGTGGATCGCCTCCATCGCGGAGACCGCCTCGCACCGGGTGATCACGCCCACCGCCTCAGGGTCCGAGATGGTGGGCCCGGCGGACCTGACCGACCGCGTGGAGCGGGAGATGCGCGGCCGTCCCGGCGAGGAGGACGTGCGCGCCGTGTTCGACGCCGTCACCGAGTCCCGTGTGCCGGGCAGCCCGCGCGGCGCGGGGGCACGGCTGACGCGAATCCTCGGCGTGGGCCGCCTCTCCGTCGTCGGCCACGCCCTCGGTCGCGTCGACCAGGCGCAACGAGCCCTCATGACGGCGGCCGGCGGACCGGTGAACGCGCCGTACCTGCGCGACGACCTCCGGGTCACCCTCGCCGCCGCGCTCGGCACGTTCGTCGCGATCCCGATCGGCGGCCTCGCAGCGATCATCATCGCCCTCGTGCTGCTCGCGCGCTGACCCCCGCGGCGGCGGCCGGCCCGCGAACGGCTCACCATCCGTGCGCCGCCCTTGATCGAGCTGGCGCAAAGGGTTCTCTAACGGCAGCCGAGAGCGCACATACTGCCAACTCGATGCGCGGCGGCGGCCGTGGAACAGACTTGGTGGCGGGCGCAGCGGCTGCGGGGTGCGCCGCGTGGTTGGGATGTGCCGGGGGTGGCCGGTGGCAGCCGTCCGCGGGCCGACGGTGGCAGCCGTCCGCGGGCCGACGGCGGAGCT